>DATHXP010000190.1:0-5830 GCA_035459605.1 Halomonas sp.
GGTCGCGCCGCTGGACGCGGCTTCCTGATAGGGAATCTCGGTGCCCTGCTTGATGACCGCCGTGCGCTGGTTGGCGGTGATCACCCGCGGCTGGGAAATCGTTTCGCTCTTGCCTTCGCTCTCCAGGGCGCGCAGCTCCAGATCGAGCAGGATATCGCCGGCCAGGTAGCCAAAGCTCAGCGTGCTGCCCGGATTGACGGCGCTGCCCATGTCCACGGCCAGGCCGCCCATTGCTCGGTTCAACCCGTCGGGATTGATGTTGCGCCCGCCATATTCCCCGTCACCGACTTCCTTGAAGCCGCGTGTGCTTGACATGCCCCAGTTAATGCCCAGCTCCTGGGACGCGGTGTCCCGGGCAATCACGATGCGCGCCTCGATCTGTACCTGGCGCACCGCCACGTCGAGGCGGTTCAGCGTCTGCACAATCGTTTCGATCTGGTCGGCGGTATCCTGCACCAGCAGCGTATTGGTGCGCGCGTCGATCGCGACGCGGCCGCGCTCGGAGAGCAGGCCGAAGCCGCCCTCGGCGCGCACCAGCTGGGCCAGCTCACCGGCCTTGGCGTACTTGATCTGAAGATACTCGGTGCGCAGCGGCGCAAGCGTCTGCATCTGCTCGCGAGTCTCGAGCTCCTGGCGCTCGATCTGGGCAAGCTCGGCGGCCGGCGCCACCACGATGACGTTTCCCTTCTGTCGACTGGCCAGGCCGTGGCTCTTGAGCACCAGATCAAGCGCCTGATCCCAGGGCACCTCTTCAAGGTTCAGCGTCACCCGTCCGGCCACGCTATCGCTTGCCACCAGGTTCAGGCCGGTAAACTCGGCGATGATCGCCAGCACCGAGCGCACCTCGATATCCTGGAAATTCAGGGTGATTCGCTTGCCAGAATAGGGGAAGGGCTCCTCTTTGTCCCCGGCGGCCGTTTCGGCCACCGCGGGCAGCGCCTCGATCACCAGCTGGCGGCCGCTGTGGCTCGACACCATGGCGTAGTCGCCGCTGCCCTGGATCTCCAGGGTCACCCCGCTGGCGCTGCTGCGCGGCGTGATGCGCTCAAGCGGCGTGCTGAAATCGGTGACGTCGTAGACCTGATTCAACGCATCCGGCAGCACGACCCCTTCGAGCCGCGCCACGATGTCCGAGCGCCCGGTCTCGGACACGCGCGCATTGACGCCGTCACGGTCGAAGGTCACCATCACGCGGCCGGCGCCGTTCTCGCCGCGCCGAAAGTCGATATTTTCCACCGCCGGCGCATTGGCGTAGCGCGACGCTTGCGATGCTGACGACTTTGCCGCCACCGCTTGAGCGGCCGGCTGGCCCTGCGCCGCTGCCGGCATTCCAGCCGCCTGGCGCTGGGGGCGCGCGGCGCTTTGTGCCAAGGCGTTGCCACCAATGACCAGGCGCAGGCGATTGCCCATGTCGGCGGTGCTGTAGGCCAGGGCGCTGTCCAGCTCGAAGACCAGTCGCGTCCGCCGCCCCGCCTTGAGCGCGGTCAGCTGCCGGACACCGGCGATACCCAGATGCTGTCGACGACGCTCCAGGCGGCTATCGGTATCGATCAGGTCAATGGTCAGGCGCGCCGGCTCATCGAGCCGGTAACCCCTGACTTCCGGCACCGGGCCGTCAAAATCGAGATCGACCTCCAGTGAACCGCTGCCGGTTTCCCGGTAGTCCAGGCCGGTCAGCGTCGTAGCCGCCGTTACGGCGGTCGAGACGGCAAGCACGGCTGCCGCCGCCAGCGCGCGGATGATTGGTTTCATGGTATCCCTACTCCCTTGCTGCAATCGGCTCGTCCACCCGCCGTGGGCAGCCAAGCGTCTTTGCTCAACTATCCAATGTCATCATGTTGGTGCGCTGCACCCAGCCGCCGCGGCCGGTCGGCACGATCTCGACCAGCTGCACCGCCTCGCCGGTAATTCCGACAATGCGCCCGAAGTCCAGCCCCAGGCGATTGCCGACGTGCAGGCGATGCACGATACCCTCGGGGTCGCGCACCAGCGCCGACGACTTGCCGCTGATGGTAAGGGTGCCAACCAGCGCCAGCTGATCGAGAGAAAAGGCTTCAAGCGGCTCCTTGACCCGATCGCTGTCCGGCTGCAGCCTCGAGTTTGACACGGCGATTTCTTCGCCTTCCGCCCTGGGCGCCTCGAACGGGCTACGCTGGTCGCCAAAAAGATAGTCGACCGACACGTATTCCGGCATCTCAGGCAGCGGGGCAAGCTTGACGCTGGCGGGATCGACCCGCATGCCGTCCAGAGCCTGCTCAAGACCGGCAATATCGGCATCGCGACAGGCGCCAAGCAGCACCGCCAGAGCCAGCGCCAGGCCCAGTTTGCATCCTTTCATTGGCCGCCCTCCGCACGCTCATTGTCCTCGGACGAGTGCTCGTAGCTGTAGGTCCGGGCCGCCATCGACAGCTGCAGCAGGCCGCCTTCCGCTGCCGGCTTGAGCGAAAAGTCATGCTGCGTCACGATCCGCGGCAAATCCGCCAGGGCGGCAATGAAAGATGAAATACGGTGGTAGTCGCCGGTCACGCTTATATCGAAGGGACGCTCGATATAGAACGTTTTCTGCACATCGGGTCGCCGCCGAATGGACTCGATCCTGAGCTGATTGGCGATACCCGCCTGGCTGATGCTGCTCAACAGCGAAGGGATCTCGGCATCGCTGGGCAGCATCTCCATGAGCGCTTCCAACCGGCCATCGAGCCTTTCTACCTGAGCCTGGAGCGTCGGCAGATGCGCCGCCTTGGACGCCTTGATGCGGTACTGATTCAACAGCTGCTGTTCATGGTCCCGGGCGCCGGCCAGCGCCTCCACCTTGGGAGCCACCAGGTACCAGTACATGCCGGCAAAGGTCAGCGCCAGCAGCACCACGGCGCAGATAAGCTGCAGCATAGTGGGCCAGCTGCCCGACTCCTTGATATCCAGCTCGCCCCACTCCACCGCCTTCAGCCGGTCAAACTCCTTGGCGATATTCATGGCGCATTCTCCTGCTGCTGAGTATCGGCCTCGGGCATGCGCTGACCGACGGACAGCCTGAAGCGGCGCCCTCCGCCGTTGGCTTCCAGTTCAGAAAAGTGAGATTCGCCAAACACGGGCGCCGCGTCGAGAGCCAGCATCTGGCCGGGAACGCCACTATCGTCGAGCGCCATGCCAACGAGCTTCAGGCTGTCATCCTGGCGCTCAAGCGACGCGTAGTAGACAGCGCCCTGCAGGCTCTCGGCCAGCGCATTGAGCACGTGCACCGTCAAGGGCCGTTCGGCCTGCAGCGACTGAAACACATCGACCCGCTGCTTGAGCAGCGCGATGCGCTCTTCATAGCGATTGACCGCGGCGATTTCTCTATCGAGGACGGCGGTCCGCTGCTCGATGAAAGCCCGGCGTTCGCGCTGGGTGCTCAGCTGCTGATCGTAGTGCCAGGACAACGCATAGCCGGCACCCAGCCCGATCACCGCCACCAGCAGTAGTCCGGCCTGGAATCGTCTGCCCCGGCTCCGCCTGCGCTCCTCGCGCCAGGGCAGCAGGTTGATTTCAATGCTCATACCTGCCCCCTCATCGCCAACCCGCAGGCGGTCAGCAACGCGGGAGCGTCACTCTCCAGCCGCTGCTTATCAATTCGCGGGTTGACCTGCATCCGGCGAAACGGATCGGCAATCACCACGTCCATGCCGCACTCTTCGGCCAGACGCTCCGCCAGCCCGGGCAGCAAGCTGGTGCCGCCAGCCAGCACCATGCGGCTTACTTCGTACTTGCTGCCCGAGGTGTAGTAGAGCTGCTGCGCGCGGCTCGTCTGCTGGACCAGCGCTTCGCGAAACGGCTCCAGCACGCTGTGCTGATAGTCCTCCGGCAGGCCCCCGCGCTTCTTGGCAAGCCCTGCTTCATCAAGGCTCAAATTATAGCGAGCGCAAATTTCCTCGGTGAGCGCTCGGCCGCCAAGCGCCGTATTGCGACTGTAGACGATACGGCCGCTGTGAAGCACATAGAAGGAGTTCATATTGGCGCCCACATCCACGAGCGCAACGCCATCGCTGCGCCCGGTGGTCAACGGCAGCTGCTGGCTCAGCTCGGTGAACGCGCGCTCGATGACGAAGGGCTCCGCATCGACGACTGCCGGCGCAAGTCCCGCCTGGGTGACCGCCTCGGTGAGCTGCCCGACATCCTGATGCCGGCAGGCGATCAACAGCACATCCTGCTGCTCTGCATAGCGCCCATTGACGCCCAGGCGCTGAAAATCGAACGCCACCTCATTGAACGGAAAAGGAATATGCCTGTCAGATTCAACCTTGATGCGCGCTTCGATTTCATCGTCGTCAAGCGACGATGGCAGAGTGAGCGTCTTGGTGATGACCGCATTGGAGGGTACGGTGACCGCAACCCGCCTGGCCGACGGCTTGGCATGATCAATGACCCGCTTGAGCGCGTCGACCACCTCGCTCATATCGCGGATGCGGCGCTCGACCACGGCGCCTTCGCGAAGGGGACGGACGGCATAGCTCTCGACCTGAAGGCCGCCGCCCGCGCGTTTAAGTTCGATGAGTTTGACGGTTGCCGAGGTGATATCGACGCCCACCAGTCCTTTCCCGGATCCACCTAATCGCATCATATCGGTCCCTGAATGATTTCGACGGTACATCGCTCATTAGAATGCTCCAAGAAGACCCTAGCCCTAATGCATGAGCTTTTATTCCCTTTAGGGTCCGTAACATGAGATTAGATGATAATTCGCTACCGCACACGCTCCGCAGTGTCGCCAAGCGTCAACGCTGGTCGACCTATCGGCAGTTCCCTATAATCGCGGGCACCGGTGACGACGGCTCAACCGGTTTCTCTGCTTACGGCACGGGTAACATTTGTTCATGAAGTTCATAAAAGTTGTATTTGGCTCTGCTGTCTGGCTGCTGATCGCCGCCTGCCTCGCCGCGCTGCTGGCGGTGGCGGGTGCCGCCATCTATTTCGTGCCGGGGCTGCCCGACGTGCGCCAGCTTCAGGAGTACGAGCTGCGCACCCCGCTGCGCATCTATACCAGCGACGACAGGCTGATCGGCGAGTTCGGCGACGAACGCCGCACGCCGGTGAACTATGAGGAAATACCGCCCCGGCTGGTGCAGGCCCTGCTCGCCGCCGAGGATGCCAGCTTCTTCGATCACCAGGGCGTTGACCTCAAGGGTCTGGCCAGAGCCGCCGTCGAGCTGGCGGCCAGCGGCTCCATCCAGTCGGGTGGCTCCACCATTACCATGCAGGTGGCAAGAAACTATCTGCTGACGCTTGACCGAACCTATGTGCGCAAGATTCGCGAAATCCTCCTGTCGCTGCAAATGGAGCGGATACTGAGCAAGGAAAAAATATTTGAGCTTTATGTCAACAAGATATTCCTTGGCCATCGCTCCTACGGCATTGCCGCCGCCGCCGAGGTGTATTACGACCGACCCATGAACGAGCTCAGCCTGGCGGAAACGGCCATGATTGCCGGCCTGCCCAAGGCACCCTCGGCGTTCAATCCGCTGACCAATGCCGAGCGCGCGCTGATTCGCCGCAACTGGATCCTGTTTCGCATGCGCGAGCTGGGCTATATCGATCAGGCGGCGTATCAGGAGGCCGTTCAAGCCCCCGTCACCGCCAGGCGGCATCGGGTCCAGCTGGAGGTGGATGCCGACTACGTTGCGGAAATGGCCCGCCAGTTTGCCGTGACCCGCTTCGGCGAGGAGCGCGCCTATAGCGGCGGCTATAATATCCACACCACCCTGGACAGCCGCCTGCAGCCCATGGCCCGTCAGGCGCTCGCCAACGGCCTGATCGCCTACGATACGCGCCACGGCTGGCGCGGCGTCGAAGAAAG
>DATHXP010000191.1:0-4675 GCA_035459605.1 Halomonas sp.
GCAGCGATGCTCACGGGCGCCGTGGTGATCGGCGTACTGACCTTTTATGTTGGGCTGGCGCTGATTCTTCCGGTGCTGGGCTTTGCCAGCTGGCATGCCTACGAGGATCTGGTGCGTATCGAGAAAAGCGAATCGGTATGACGCGACGCGAGCGGTTGGTTTGGCCCAAGAGTACCATCCCAGCCCGGGTCGTCGAGATTTCCAAGCCCAGAGGCGGGACGCGATTGCTCGACATCCCCACGGTCACCGCCGGGCCGAGAGCGACGGCGCGCCGGTCTGATTCTTCTGGATGCGCTGAGCTGACCGTTTCTCGCCGAGGCTGTTCAAGTCATCGTCTTACGATGACAGAGATAGTGCGGGATTGTTTATCTGCTGATTTTTTCAGCGACGTCAATTAATCGGCGAGTTTGATGGCTAATCGCAGCCTTTACATCTTCGGTAAATTCGTCGCCTTGCGTGTGGCTGTAGCCATAGGGATTACCGCCAACGCTGAAAATTGACTGATCGGTATATCCGGGGGCCACTACAATTCCACCCCAATGAAATATTGTAGTATAGAAGGAAAGAATCGTTGCTTCCTGTCCGCCGTGCCGGTTTTGGGCAGATGACATCGCGGATACTGCCTTGTTGGCAAGGCCGCCTTTGCTCCAGATACCCCCGAGCGTATCAATAAAAGCGCGCATCTGGCTTGCCATCACGCCGAAACGCGTCGGAGCCGAGAACAGGTAGGCGTTTGCCCATTCCATGTCTTCGACCGTTGCTGTTGGGATGTCAGCAACCTTGTCAGCTTGTGCTTTCCAGGCCTCTTGCCCGGAAACGACATCCTCTGGAGCCGTCTCGGGGACCTTCAAAAGCCGTACCTCAGCGTTCGTCTCCTTTGCTGCGTCAGCAGCAATCGACGCCATTTGATGGTTGGTGCCATAGGTAGAGTAAAAAATGATCGCCAGCTTGACAGCCATGATGCTCTCCTCACAACTCATTAGCCTGAGTGTTTGTCGCACACACACAGTATAAATGTAGCGCCTTAGCACGGCGGTGTGAATGACCAAGTGCAACAGCGGAGTCCATGACGGCTGCCGGTCACCTGCAGGACAGTCCCGGCGGCTCGCTAGCGGGGCTTATGCCACCGCCAATATTAATTCAATATTATTTGCTCGGTGCCGATAGCCTAATGTAAGGCCCTAAGGCAAAGCCGGTATTTCTGGCGGCACGTCACGCCCGGACAGGAGCGAGGCGTAATACAACAAGGTTCGACCAGGACGGCCTCCTGCTTTACAAGAACTATCATACCGAGGTGTCAATCCATGCATTTCAAGTCGCTGCGCTCGTTTGTGGTTCTGGTTGCCGGAACTTGCCTTCTAACCATTGTTGCAGCTCTAGTTATCTATTCGGTCATTTCGTCGTCGCGTTCTCAGGCGACGGTGGAAGCACGCACGGGTGACCTGCTCGAACAGGCCATTGACGAGCGCCTGGCGTCCTTGGCGTCTGCGCAGGTGGGCCAGATCCAGAGTCAGCTCCAGCTGCCCTTGAACGTTGCGTCGACGCTGGCCAGGGCCAACGAACTGATGGGTGAGATCGGCAGAGATGGCGCTCCTCTGCTAGAAATGAGTCGTAACGAGTTGATGAACCTGATTCGTGCGACGCTGCGCGAAAACCCTGAGCTAGTTTATCTCTACATCGGTTGGGAGTCCAACGCATTCGATGATGATTGGCTGTATGCTGGCCAGGATTTACAGGGTCATGAGGCCGATGGACGTTTCACCCCGTGGATGTATCGCACCGAAAATGGCGGTATTAGTGTCGAGCCATTAGACGACCTGGAAGATACGACCATGACTTCGGCCGGCGTTCGCGTGGGTGAATATTATTTATGTGTTAGAGAGAGTGGACGCGTTTGCATTATTGATCCTGTAAGTTACGAGGAGGAGGGTGGCGGCTCATCAATGGTGGCGTCGTTCAATACTCCAATAATTGTGGATGACGAATTTCGCGGCATTGTTGGCGCGGACCTGGAAGTCAGCTTTATTCAGGGGCTACTAAATGAGGCCAATGCCGGGCTATACGACGGCGCAGGCAGCATGACTCTGATTGCGCCACGAGGCGGCCTGATTGGTTATACCTCGAAAAGCGAACAGCTTGGAGAGCAGGTGGCGGATATTCTTGGTGATGATGTCGCGAGTCAAATAGCTCAATTGGAAAATGGTGAGCTGCATAGCCGCCTGGATTCGACATCAGGACTGATCGAGCTATATCGCTCCTTCGAGATCGGTGATACAGGCGTGTATTGGACGTTGCTGCTACGTCTGCCCCAGGCGGTGGTGATGGCGGACCTGCAGGCGCTACAGAGCGAGCTGCGCGGCCATAGCAACGCAAGTATTGTCGGCATGCTGCTGGTTGGATTGCTTCTTGCTGCAGCAGGACTGATCGCCATCTGGTTCGTGGGCACCAGTATTGCGCGTCCGCTACGCCAACTGGCGGATCGCATGCGCGATATCGCCTCCGGCGATGGCGACTTGACCCGGCGCCTGCCGGTGAAAGGTCGCAACGAGACCGCGGAGCTGGCCACCCAGTTTAACGCCTTTGCCGACACGATCAACGACGTGCTGCTGGACGTGCGCGAAAGCAGCGAGTCTGTGCGAGTTGCCGCTTCGGAAATCGCCCTGGGTGGTCAGGACTTGTCCAGCCGCACCGAGACCGCGGCCTCGAACCTGCAGGAAACTTCAGCGTCCATGGAGCAGTTGACCAGCACCGTCGAGCACACGGCCGCGTCGTCGCGCCAGGCCAATCAGCTCTCTGAATCGGCTTCCGAGGTGGCCACTCGGGGAGGCCAGGTGGTCTCCCAGGTGGTGCAGACCATGGACGATATTGAGTCTTCCTCAAGACAGATCACCGAGATCGTCACGGTGATGGACGGCATCGCCTTCCAGACCAATCTGCTGGCGCTCAACGCCTCGGTGGAGGCGGCCCGGGCCGGCGAACAGGGGCGCGGCTTTGCCGTGGTGGCCTCTGAGGTGCGCCAGCTGGCCAGCCGCAGCGCCGAAGCCGCCCAGCAGATCAAGCAGCTGATCGACACGTCGTCGGACAAGACTCGCGCCGGCGCCGAGCTGGTGCGCAACGCCGGGACGACCATGGACGAGATCGTGGCCAGCGTAGCGCGAGTTACCGACGTGCTGGGCGAGATCAGCGCCGCCACCAGCGAGCAGAGCCAGGGGATCGGCCAGGTCAACCAGGCCGTTGTCGAGCTCGATCGCATGACCCAGGAAAATTCCGCCATGGTTGAGGAGTCCACGACGGCTGCCGGTCACCTGCAGGAACAGTCCCAGCGGCTCGCTCAGATTGTCGGGGGCTTCACACTGGCGGCACAACGGAGTGCGGCTGGCCGGGAATCCTCCCGGACGCTGGCCGTGACGTCAGCGCAAGCGATGGATCACGAGGAAAGCGAGCGAGTATTGGCCAACGCTGAAGCTAATCCGGTACGATCATCAGGCATGTCAGGGGTTGCACGCGCCGAGCCCAGCACCGGCTGGTAGATGAAGCGCTTGCCCCCGTCCCCGCTCATGATATCAACAATACAAGTACTAACGTGAGAGGAAAACGCCATGATCTACGCTAATCCCGGTAGCGCCGATGCGATCGTATCTTTTGACAAGCGCTACGGAAACTATATCGGCGGCGAGTTCGTCGCACCCGTGAAGGGCATCTACTTCGACAACGTCAGTCCGGTCAACGGCGAAGTGTTTTGCGAAATTCCCCGCTCCGGTGCCGAGGATATCGACAAGGCGCTGGATGCCGCCCACGCCGCCGCGCCGGCCTGGGGCAAGACCTCGGTAGCGGAGCGCTCCAACGTGCTGCTCAAGATCGCCGACCGCATCGAACAGAATCTCGAGATGCTGGCGGTAGCCGAGACCTGGGACAATGGCAAGGCGGTGCGCGAGACGCTCAATGCCGATCTGCCGCTGGCCGTCGACCACTTTCGCTACTTCGCCGGCTGCATCCGCGCCCAGGAAGGCAGCACGGCGGATATCGATGCCAACACCGTGGCCTACCATTTCCACGAGCCGCTGGGCGTGGTGGGTCAGATCATCCCATGGAACTTCCCGATCCTGATGGCCGCCTGGAAGCTGGCACCGGCGCTGGCCGCCGGCAACTGCGTGGTGCTCAAGCCCGCCGAGCAGACACCCGCTTCGATTCTCAAGCTGATGGAACTGGTCGGCGACCTGCTGCCCCCGGGGGTGGTCAATATTGTCAACGGCTACGGCGCCGAGGCGGGCGAGGCGCTGGCCACCAGCAAGCGCATCGCCAAGATCGCCTTCACCGGCTCCACCCCGGTGGGCTCGCATATCCTCAAGTGCGCCGCCGAGAATATCATTCCTTCCACCGTGGAGCTGGGCGGCAAGTCGCCCAACGTCTACTTCGCCGACATCATGAACGCCGAGCCCGAGTTCATCGACAAGGCGGTGGAAGGGCTGGTGCTGGCCTTCCTCAACCAGGGTGAAGTGTGCACCTGTCCGTCCCGGGCGCTGATCCAGGAGAGCATGTACGATGACTTCATGGCCAAGGTCATGGAGCGCACCCAGGCGATCAAGCGCGGCAATCCGCTGGATACCGACGTTCAGGTCGGCGCCCAGGCCTCCCAGGAGCAGTTCGACAAGATCATGTCCTACATGGACATCGC
>DATHXP010000192.1:0-12728 GCA_035459605.1 Halomonas sp.
CCCCCATCAGCAGAACAATCACTGACAGCGCCGCGCCGCGCGCCATGGCCCAGGGGGCGGCCGACAGCAGCAGCCGAAGCATTGGCAGCAGCGCCTTCATGGGCCCACCTCGACGGATCGATCCATGGCGGCGACCAGGGCCGGATCGTGGGTGGCCACGATCAGGCTGTGCCCCTCGCCTTTCAAGCGAGTCATGGCGCGAATCACCAGGGCCGCGGTGTCCGGGTCAAGGTCTGCCGTCGGCTCGTCGGCAAGGATCAGCTCGCGCCCGCTCAGCACGGCACGCGCGATCATCAGCCGTCGGGCTTCTCCCCCGGAGACGCCGCCGCCGGTCTGGCCCAGCCGCGTATCGAGCCCGTCGGGCAGGCGTTTGACCACCGCGTCCGCCTCGGCCAGCGCCAGGGCGGGCCAGGGGTCGGCGCAGCGGCCGTCAGGGTCGAGCCAGTCGCGCAGGGGCCGGTCGGGAAAATGCGGCGCCTGGGGGATCAGCGCAATGCGCGCCCGCCAGGCGTCGGCGCTGTCATGGCTTAGCGTCGCGCCGCACACCGCAATTTTTCCACTGGCCAGCGGCACCAGCCCGGCGATGGCGGCCAGGGCGGTACTCTTGCCAATGCCGCTGGGTCCGGTCAGCGCCAGCGACGCTCCGGCGCCAAGCTCAAGATCGGGCAGCGCTACCTGACGCCCCGGAAGCGCCGCCACGGCACCCAAGAGGGTCAGCGTCAGCGCGCCGGGCAAGGGCGCGGCGGCTTCGGCATCGCCGACAAACGCCACCCGCTCGGCGGCGTCCAGCGCATCGAGCTCGGCGACGACGGCCAGGCCGTCGGCACGGTCGTGCCAGGCGGCGGCGAGATCGCGAAACGGTTGAAAGAATTCCGGCGCAATCAGCAGCACGAACAGCCCCTCGCCCAGCCCCAGCGGCGTACCCCAGGTGCCAATGCTGATCTCGCCCAGCAGCGTGAAGCCGATAAACACCGCCAGCATCGCCACGCCGATGGCGCTGAACAGCTCGAGCACGGTGGAGGACAGAAACGCCACGCGCAGCACCGCCATGGTGCGCGCGCGCAGCGCCTCGGCGCGGGTGGCGAAGCCGGCCGCCGCGCGATCGGCGGCCCCGAGCAGCCGGATATCGAGCATCGCCGACAGGCGCTCCATCAGCATGGCGTTCATCGTGCTGATCTCATCCATCTGACGACGCGAGGCCTGCTCGGCGGCCATGCCCACCAGGGCCATGAAAACCGGGATCAGCGGCCCCGCCACCAGCAGCACCAGACCCGCCACCCAGGACACCCAGAACGCCAGGGCGAGCAGCGCCACAGGAAGTATTGATACCCGCACCATCGCGACGTAGTAGCGGGTGATCCAGGGCTGCAGCAGCGGCAGCTTCTGCACCGCAAGGGCGGCGATTTCGGCGGAGCTGGCGCCGGCCCTGGCGCGCGCCTCGCGCTTGATCAGCGCGGCGCGCTCGCGGCTGATGGTCTGGTCGGCCGCGTCGAATAGATAGCCGCCGGCGCGCTGATCCAGCAGCGCGCGCAGCGCGCCGCCCAGCACAAAGCATCCCGCCGCCCAGGCGGTGCGCCCCATCTCACCGGCTGCCCAGCCGGATATCGCCCAGGCCAGCAGCGCCGCCTGGGCGGGCCAGATCAGCCCCGCAATCACCGACAGGACCCCGGCCACGCGCAGGCGGTGTGCCACCGGAGCGATAATGCGCGCCTGGGCACGCCGCCGAGTCGCCGACGCTTGCCGATACTGCGAGTTGCTCATTCGCCACAACCTTTCAAGGATTCAATAGTAGTCCTCGACGCTGGTCACCCCTTCCTGCAGGATCCGCTCCCAAGCTGCTGCCAAAGGCGCCAGTTTGTTTTTCCTGATCGCTAAATCATGCCGCCCGGCGCACCTTGCGGCGGGCCGGGCGGCAAAGCGGCACCGATGGCATAGGCGCGTCAGCCCTCGGGTTTTTCAAACACCCAGCGGGTGCCTTCGCGGGAGTCCTTGAGCACGATGCCAAGGGCAGCCAGCTCATCGCGAATGCCGTCGGCTCGGGCGAAGTCCCTGGCCCTCTTGGCCGCGGCGCGCTCGTCGATCCTGGCCTGAATCGCGTCTTCGGACAGCGGCAGCCCGGTCGCGCCGGCCTTGAGGAAGTCGCCGGGCTTCTGCTGCAGCAGACCCAGAATATCACCCAGCCGCCTGAGCTCGGCGGCCAGCGCCGGGGCGCCGCCGGGCGACTCCTTTTTGGCTCGGTTCAACTCGCGAGCCAGATCGAAGAGCGCCGACAGCGCCTCTCGCGTGTTGAAGTCGTCGTCCATGGCGGCATAAAAGCGCTCGCGGTAGCCGGCGCTTATCTCAGCGTCATGCGCTTCGCTCGCCGGCAGATCCACGCCGTCCAGGGCGCTGTAGAAGCGCTCCAGCGACCTGCGCGCCCCTTCCAGCGACTCGGCGGCATAGTTGATCGGGCTGCGATAGTGGCTTGACACCAGCAGATAGCGCACGACTTCGGGATCGTGATGCTCCAGCACTTCACGGATGGTAAAGAAATTGCCCAGCGACTTGGACATCTTTTCCTGATCCACGCGCACCGCGCCGGCGTGCATCCAGACTTTGACGAACGGCTTGCCGGTGGCCGCCTCAGACTGGGCGATCTCGTTTTCGTGGTGGGGAAACTTCAGGTCCGGCCCGCCGCCGTGGATGTCGAAGGTGTCGCCCAGGCAGCTGTTCGACATGGCCGAGCACTCGATGTGCCAGCCAGGGCGGCCCTCGCCCCAGGGCGACGGCCAGCTGGTCTCGCCGGGCTTGGCCGCCTTCCACAGCACGAAGTCCAGCGGATCCTCCTTGTGCTCGCCAACTTCAATGCGAGCACCGGCGCGCATTTCGTCCGGATCGCGATTGTTGAGCTTGCCGTAGTCTTCGAACTTGCGCACCCGGTAGTAGACATCGCCATTTTCGGCCGCATAGGCAAAGCCCTTGGTGATCAGCGTTTCGATCATGGCGATGATCTCGGCCACATGGTGGGTCGCGCGCGGCTCGCGGTCCGGCGGCAGCACGCCCAGGCGCGCCTCATCCTCGTGCATCGCCTCGATCATGCGGCCGGTCAGCGCCTCGATGGTCTCGCCGTTCTCCTCCGCGCGCTTGAGGATCTTGTCGTCGATGTCGGTGATGTTGCGCACGTAGGTCACCTCATAGCCGCGCTCGCGCAGATAGCGGGTGATGACATCGAAGGCCACCAGCACCCGGGCGTGGCCCAGGTGGCAGTAGTCGTAGACGGTCATCCCGCACACATACATGCGCACCTTGCCGGGCTCAAGCGGCGTGAAGGGCTCCTTGCGCCGCGTCATCGTGTTGTAGATCTGCATGCTCAACCCTTTTTCTGAATCTTTGCCCAGCTGTCGCGCAGGCCCACGGTGCGATTGAATACCAGCTTGTCATCGGTGCAGGCGTGGCGATCGGCGCAGAAATACCCCACCCGCTCGAACTGATAGCGGCTTTCGGGTGCAGCGTCGGCCAGGCTCGGTTCGGCCAGGCCCTGTACGGTGATCAGCGACTCGGGGTTCAAGTGGTCGAAGAAGTCGGCGTCCCTGTCGCGATCGGGCTCCTCGACGGTGAACAGGTTGTCATACAGCCGCACCTCCACCGGCAGCGCCTGGCTGGCGCTGACCCAGTGAATCACGCCCCTGACCCTGCGACCCTCGGGGTTCTTGCCCAGGGTGTCGAAGTCCACCGAGCAGCGCAGCTCGGTGATCCCGCCGCTGTCGTCCTTGACCACCTCGTCGCAGCGAATCACGTAGGAGTTGCGCAGGCGCACTTCCTTGCCCGGCGCGAGTCGGAAGAACTTTTTCGGCGGCTCCTCCATGAAGTCGTCGCGGTCGATGTAGAGCTCGCGGCCAAACGGAATCCGGCGAACGCCCATGTCCTCGCGGGCCGGATGGCCGGGTACCTCGTAGATTTCCTGGTGATCCTCGGCGACGTTGGTCAGCACGATTTTCAGCGGGTTGAGCACGCACATGGCCCGCGGCGCGTTGTCCTCCAGGTCCGCGCGAATGGCGTGAGTCAGCATGGCGATATCCACCACGCCGCTGTCGGCCCGGGTCACGCCGATCATCTCGCAGAACTTGCGAATCGCCGCCGGCGTGTAGCCGCGGCGGCGCAGCCCCGAAATGGTCGGCATGCGCGGATCGTCCCAGCCGTCGACGATGCCATCGTCCACCAGCAGCTTAAGCTTGCGCTTGGAGGTCAGGGTGTAGCCCAGGTTGAGCCTGGCAAACTCGATCTGACGCGGCTTGGCCGGCACCGGCAGATGCTCCAGAAACCACTCGTAGAGCGGGCGATGGTCCTCGAACTCCAGAGTACAGATCGAGTGGGTGATGCCTTCGATCGCATCCGACTGCCCGTGGGCAAAATCGTAGGAGGGGTAGATCTTCCAGCGATTCCCGGTCTGGTGGTGCTCGGCATGACGCACTCGGTAGAGGATCGGATCGCGCAGATTGATATTCGGCGAGGCCATGTCGATCTTGGCGCGCAGCACCTTCTTGCCTTCCGCGACCTCGCCGGCCCGCATCCGCTCGAGCAGCTCGAGGTTCTCCTCCACGCCGCGCTCGCGATACGGGCTCGGGCGGCCCGGCTCGGTCAGGGTGCCGCGGTACTCGCGAATTTCATCGGCGGACAGGTCGTCCACGTAGGCGTTGCCTTCGCGAATCAGGTGCTGCGCCCACTCGTAGAGCTGGCCGAAATAGTCCGAGGCGTAGCGCACCTCGCCGACCCATTGATAGCCGAGCCAGCGCACATCTTCCTTGATCGCATCGATGTAGGCCTGCTCTTCCTTGGCCGGGTTGGTATCGTCGAAGCGCAGGTGGCAGTCGCCGCCAAACTGCTCGGCCAGCCCGAAGTTCAGACAGATCGACTTGGCATGGCCAATATGCAAAAAGCCATTGGGCTCGGGGGGAAAGCGCGTCACGATCTTGCCCTGTCGGCCGGCCTCGAGCTCATCGCGGATCTGGTTGCGAATGAAATTCGGTGCGCTGATGGTTTCGCTGGTCATGTTGATTGGGCAACCTCTGATTGAACGCAGGCCTGTCGAACGCTGCCGTTCTTTACGGAACGGGTTCGCGCATCGACGCAAAGCAGCTATTATAGCGCCTCGACACCCAGCGATGCCACGCCGGCCCGGTAGCGCTCGGGGCGTGGCTATATCAATACAGGAAAGACTTCATGATCGTTCTGCAGACCAATTACGGCGACATCACCATCGCCCTGAATCACGACAAGGCCCCCAAGACCGCCGCCAACTTCGAGCAGTATGTGCGTGACGGCTTCTACGACGGCACCCTCTTTCACCGCGTGATTGACGGCTTCATGATACAGGGTGGCGGTTTCGACGAAGATTTCGAACAAAAGCCGACCCGCGCGCCGATCGACAACGAAGCCGACAACGGTTTGCTCAACGCCACCGGCACTCTGGCCATGGCACGCACCCAGGATCCGCACTCCGCCACCGCCCAGTTCTTCATCAACGTGGCGGATAACGACTTTCTCAACCACCGCGGCAAGAGCCTGCAGGGCTGGGGCTACTGCGTATTCGCCGAAGTGGTCGAGGGCATGGACGTGGTCAACCGCATCAAGGGCGTGGCGACCACCCGTCGCGGCATGCACGCCGACGTGCCGGTCGATGACGTGATCATCCAGCGCGCCTACTTCAAGGATGACGGCAAGGACGACGCCGAGACCTGATCGCACACTACACCACCCGCAGACGACGAGCCCGCCATGTCCATCCTGCTGATCTCCGATCTGCACCTGCACCCCGGCGCGCCGGCGATTACCGAAGGCTTTCTTGACTGGCTGGATAATCGCGCCCGCGACGCCGAGGCTATCTATATTCTTGGCGACTTCTTCGAGGCCTGGATCGGCGACGACCTGCTCACCCTGGGCGATGCCGACCCCAGCGGCAACGCCGCTCTGGCCAGACGCATTGCCGAAGCGCTCAAGGCCCGCGCCAGAGCCGGCACCGCCATCTATCTGATGCACGGCAACCGCGACTTCCTGCTCGGCGAGGACTACGCGCGTCGGGCCGGCGCGACGCTGATTGCCGATCCCAGCGTGGTCGAATGGGGCGGTCAGCGCGTGCTGCTGATGCACGGCGACAGCCTGTGCACTCGGGATGCGGCCTACATGGCCTTTCGCGCCCAGGCTCGCGACCCGCACTGGCAGGCCCGCATCCTGGCTATGCCGATTCCCGAGCGCCTGGCGCTGGCTCGCCAGCTGCGCGAACAATCCGGCGAGGCTAACAGCACTAAGGCCGAGGACATCATGGACGTCACCCCCCAGGCGGTGGTCGATGCCATGGCGGCGCATGGCGTGACCACGCTGATCCACGGCCACACCCACCGGCCGGCGGTGCACGACCTCGAGGTAAAAGGCCGCGCCGCCAAGCGCCTGGTGCTGGGCGACTGGCAGCCCGACAGGGGCTGGGAAATCGAGGTCGCTGCGGGCCAGCCGCCGATGCTGCGTGAGTTTGCGCTGAGTTAAGCGCTATGCTGCTTGAAATTGGGGGGCTAGAATTTCCACATGGGAAAGATAACGGTATAAAAAAGATGCGAAAGGCGAGCCTGCGACGCTTGGGGAAGCGCTGAAGAAATCGCCGAGCGGCTCAAGTACAAGGCGCACGGCGCGCAGGAACCGTAGCCTATGCGGTATAGGTGAGGATTCCGAGCACCGCGCAGCGCAGTGATTGAGACGCGCAGGCATTTATTCAGCGTTTTCTTAGCGACGCACGATCTTGGCGTGCTCGTGCAGGTACTCGATCAGGCCATCCAGCACGGCAGCGGCACGCACCTGCTCGGACAGACGCGCAATGAACGCCTCGGTTTCGGGGTTGGGCTCGCCTACGCCCACGCTGTCCAGGGCAATCAGCACCACCTCGCCCTCGGCGGCGGCCTGGCCGTATACCGGCTGCCCTTCCTGCGGGTGCGGCAGACGGAACACCTTGTCCACCACCGCGCCGGGCAATCGAACGCTCTGCTGACGCGTCACGCTCACCTCAGGCCAGTCGCTGGCCTGCGCGTCATTTTCACGCAGCTGAGCAAGCATCTGGTCACCGCGCGCTGACAGCGCCTCAAGCGTCTTATGGGCAGTGACCGCTGCCATCACCTCGTCGCGCACCTCATCCAGCGGCAGCGTGGTCGCCTCACGGTGCTCGCGAACTCTCAGCACCATCCGCCGGTCCTTGTCCAGCTCGATCACCTCGCTATTGAAGCCCTCGTCCAGCACGTCGGGAGAGAAGGCCTGCTGCCTGACGCCCGGCTCGGCAAAGATGCCCTCTTGCTGGTTGCGCCCCAGCCAGCCGGTGGTCTGCTGCTCAAGCGACAGGCTCTCGGCCACGCTGTCGAGATCATCGGCGGCAAAGCTCTCATCGATCAGCTGCTGAACCCGAGCGTTGAACTCGTCTTCCACCTGAGCCAGCGCCAGGCGCCGGGCGAGTCGCTCGCGGGCCTGCTCGAAGGGTTCACGCTCAATCTCGGTGACCTGGATCAGATGCAGCCTGCCGTCGGCTTCGACGATGTCCGACACCTGCCCTTCGCCTAGCGCAAACGCCGCCTGCTCAAAGTTTTTACCAAAGAAGCCGCGGCTGATGATGCCAATATCGCCCCCCTGGTCACGGCTCGAGGAATCTTCGGAGACCTCGGCGGCCAGGTCGGCAAACGACTCGCCGGCGGTCAGCCGCTCCTTCACCGCGTTCAGCTGCGCCACCGCTTCCTCGCGGCTGCGCTCATCGCCAAAGTCGAGCATGATATGCGAAACCCTGCGATCGGCGTTGCTGGCCTCGGCCTGCCAGGCTTCGCGCAGCTGCGCTTCGTCCACCTCCACGTCATCGGCCATCTGCTGACGATCGATGATCACGTAGTCCAGCTTCACCTGCTCGGGGCGCTGGTAATCTTCGCGATGGGCCTGGTAGTAGGCCTCGAGATCGGCGTCGGTGACCTCAACAGGCTCTTCGAGATCTTCGACGGTCAGGCTGTGGTAGCGGAAGCGGCGCACCTGACGCTGCAGCTCAAGCAGCCGCTGCTGCTCGCCGTCCAGGCTGAAGCCGCTGATCACGAGCCCCTCCTCCAGCTGGCGGCGGGCCAGGTCGGCACGCAGCTGCTGACGGAAGGCGAGCGGCGTGAAGCCGGCGCTGGACAGGCGGTTGCGAAACTGATCGCGCGAGAAGCGCCCCTGGGCGTCCTGGAACTCCGGCAGGTTGACGATCACCTGGTCGAGCTGATCATCCGAGAGGTAAAGTCCGCCCTCTTCGATGTACTGGCTCAGCAGGCGATCATTGATCATGCTCTCGAGCAGCTCGGCTCGCACCTGGCGCTCCTGCTCGGGGGCCACCTGGCCGCTGCGAATGGCGCGCTGGAGGTTAATCTCCAGCTGCTGGCGAGTTATCGATTCGCCGTTGACGGTAGCGATCTCGTCGCCGTCGCTGCCCAGCAGCCCCATCAGCGACTCCATGCCAAACAGGGCCATGGCGGCCACTACGACACCAATGATGATCTTGACTATCCAGCTCTGAGAGCGGTCACGAATATCTTGCAGCATGCAGGCCCCTGCCTATGAAGACTCTACCAGCGCACCTTGTAGCCGTCGGGTAGTGCTGAACCGCCCACCTGGTGCTTACCGGAGCGTTGCAGCAACCCCATCAAGGCGCTCTTCCAATAATACAAAAAGGCGCACCGTCGGGCGGTGCGCCTATTTAAGAGTGCATCAACCAGGCATCGCCTTAGTTGACGGCATCCTTGAGCGCTTTGCCGGCTTTGAAGCTTGGCACCCTGGCGGCGCTGATCTGAATCGGCTCACCGGTCTGCGGATTGCGTCCGGTGCGCGCGGCACGGTCCTTGACAGTGAAGGTGCCAAAACCCACCAGAGAAACGCTGTCACCTTTTTTCAGGCTGTCAGCCACGGCTTCAACCATGGCATCCAGAGCACGCGATGCGGCGGCCTTGGGAATATCAGCAGACGCAGCAATGGCTTCGATCAGCTCGGATTTGTTCACTCTACACCCCTTGATTTTTTTCGGATTTCACTCGTATACGACGAAATTGATGAAAAAACATCGTAATTATGATCTGGCACTAATTTATAGCAACGTGGCAAATTCGCTGTCAAGAAATCTCAGCCGCCAAACCTCGTCATGCCTATTTTTAACATACGACATTACATCAAAAATCTCATCAGTGTGTACTGATCATCGTATGAGACGACGCAGCGTCTTCCGCTCGTTTTTCTTCGTTGCCGGCAACCGCTTCACTGACCAGGGCCACCTCCAGCACCTCATCGATCCAGCGAACCGGGAGAATTTCCAGTGCATTCTTGATGTTATCAGGCACTTCCTTGAGGTCGCGACGGTTTTCCTCCGGAATGAGCACGGTCTTTATACCACCCCGTCTGGCGGCCAGCAATTTCTCCTTGAGCCCGCCGATGGGCATCACCTCGCCGCGCAGGTTGACCTCACCGGTCATGGCCACATCGCAGCGTATGGGACGCGCCGTGTAGGCCGACACCATGGCTGTCACCATGGCAACGCCGGCACTAGGGCCATCCTTCGGCGTGGCGCCCTCGGGCACGTGAATGTGCAGGTCCTCTTTTTCAAAGCGCTCCGGGTCGATGCCCAGCGCGGCGACGCGGGCACGCACTACCGTCTGTGCTGCGCTCACCGACTCCTTCATGACATCGCCCAGCGAGCCGGTCTTGTTGACCCGCCCCTTGCCGGGCGTCACCACCGACTCGATGCTGAGCAGCTCACCGCCGACCGAGGTCCAGGCCAGTCCGGTCGCACGGCCCACCTGGTCTTCCTGATCGGCCAGCCCGTAGCTGTAGCGGCGCACGCCGGCATACTCCTCGATATCCCCGGCGGTCAGCCTTGCCGGCGCCAGGGCGCCCTCCTGGCTTTCCTTCTCGAGACGCTCACGCAGCACCTTGCGGCATACCTTGGCAATCTGGCGCTCCAGCTCGCGCACCCCGGCTTCGCGGCTGTAATAGCGAATCAGTTCCAGAACGGCGTCATCGGCAAGCTCCAGCTCATCCTCCTTGAGGCCGTTTGCCTTGAGCTGCTTGGGCACCAGATAGCGCTTGGCGATGGCCAGCTTCTCGTCTTCGGTATAGCCCGGCAGGCGTATCACTTCCATACGGTCGAGCAGAGGCCCGGGAATATTCATCGAGTTGGCGGTACAGATGAACAGCGTCTCGGACAGATCGTAATCCAGCTCCAGATAGTGGTCGCTGAAGGTATTGTTCTGCTCGGGATCAAGCACCTCGAGCAGCGCCGAGGCCGGATCGCCACGATGGTCCATGCCGATCTTGTCGACTTCGTCGAGCAGAAACAGCGGGTTCTTGACGCCGGCTCGGCTCATGCGCTGAATCATCTTGCCCGGCAGGGAGCCAATGTAGGTGCGACGGTGGCCGCGAATCTCGGACTCGTCGCGCACGCCGCCCAGCGCCAGACGCACGTACTTGCGATTGGTCGCGCGGGCAATCGACTGCCCCAGCGAGGTCTTGCCGACGCCGGGCGGCCCCACCAGACACAGCACCGGCCCCTTGAGCTTCTTGACCCGCTTCTGCACCGCCAGATATTCGAGAATCCGCTCCTTGACCTCTTCCAGGCCGTAGTGGTCCTCGTCAAGCACTTTCTGCGCATGCGCCAGATCATGGCGCACCCGGCTGCGCTTCTTCCACGGCACCGCCACCAGCCAGTCCAGGTAGGAGCGCACTACCGTGGCCTCGGCCGAGTTCGGCGACATCATCTTCAGCTTGCCCAGCTCCTGGGTGGCTTTTTCCTTGGCCTCCTTGGGCATGCCGGCCTCTTCGATGGCCTTTTCGTACTTCTCGGCCTCGCTGGGCACGTTGTCCAGCTCGCCCATTTCCTTCTGGATGGCCTTCATCTGCTCGTTGAGGTAGTACTCGCGCTGGGACTTCTCCATCTGCTCCTTGACCCGCGCGCGGATGCGCTTCTCGATCTGAAACAGGTCGATCTCGGACTCGATCAGCGCCATCAGGTGTTCGATACGATCGCGCACCCGATCCATTTCCAGCAGCTCCTGCTTATCGTTGATCTTCAGCGACAGGTGCGCGCAAATGGTATCCACCAGCCGGCTGGGATCTTCGATCCCCGACAGCGAGTTGAGCACCTCGTTGGGCACTTTCTTGGACATCTTGACGTACTGCTCGAACTGATTGAGCAGCACGCGCACCAGGGCGTCCTGCTCGCGCTCGCTCAGCGGCTCGCTGTCGCGCAGGCTCACCTGGGCACGGCTGTAGTCGTCCTCGGCGTTAATAATGTGCTGGATATCGGCCCGCGACTCGCCTTCAATCAGCACCTTGACGGTGCCGTCGGGCAGCTTGAGCAGCTGCATGATTTCGGCCACGGTACCAATGCTGAAGAGATCCTCGTTGTCCGGTTCGTCCTTGCTGGCTTCGCGCTGCGCGACCAGCAGCACGCGCCTGTCGGTTTCCATGGCGGCGTCCAGCGCCTGGATCGACTTCTCGCGGCCAACGAACAGCGGAATGACCATTTGCGGATACACGACCACGTCCCGCAGCGGCAAAAGGGGGAGACTCAGCGTCTTATCATCGTTCTGCTGCATCGCAGACCTACCTCGAGCGAATCATTGAATTACTTAGTGTGTGGGGGCGACACGCCGACAATACAAGCCGGCTTTGACCTGTCAGCAAAGAAAAGAGCCGCCGAGGCGGCCCCTTTTCTGGTGTGCTTCCAGCCATATCGAGCTCTGGAATACAAGGCAATCGCAGTTAGGCGCCACGAGGAGCGCCGGGAACAGGTCGAAGAGGGGTTCGACGCCAGAGATGGCGTCGGTAGCGCCCATGGACGGGTTCACAGCGCCCCCTCGCAGACCTGTTGCCGGATCAGCTCCGAGTCACAAGATCAACTGCAATAGCCCTGCTCTGGAATAGCGACACCTTGACACTAAGCGTCTCGGCGCTGGTCACGGCGAGCCGTGCGCAGCCGGCCGGACAGGCCCGCGCGCCCGCATAGAAACAGGACCAGGCCCGACAGACAGTCAGCCGCTGGTGCCGTCGCTGCGCGTATCGGCATCCTGCTGGCTTCCCAGCCCGCTGCTCTTGTGGCTGTTCTGCTGGCTATAGATCAGCAGCGGCTCGCTTTCACCGGCAATCACCGAGGCGTCGATCACCACCTTGCTCACTCCTTCCAGGGAAGGAATCTCGTACATGGTATCGAGCAGCACGCTTTCCATGATCGAGCGCAGGCCGCGAGCACCGGTCTTGCGTGCCATGGCCCTGGCGGCAACGGCGCGTAGAGCATCCTCGCGAAAGTCGAGCTCCACGTCTTCCATATCGAACAGCCGCGCGTACTGCTTGATCAGCGAATTCCGCGGCTGGGTGAGAATCTGCACCAGCGCATCTTCGCTCAGCTCGGTCAGCGTGGCAATCACTGGCAGACGCCCCACGAACTCGGGGATCAGGCCGAACTTGATCAGGTCTTCGGGCTGGACATCGGCCAGCAGCTCACCCACGCCGCGGGTCTCGTCCTTGCTCTTGACCTCGGCGCTGAAGCCGATACCGCCGGTCTCGGAGCGGTCGCGAATGACCTTGTCGAGGCCGGCAAAGGCGCCACCGACAATGAACAGCATGTTGGTGGTATCGACCTGCAGAAACTCCTGCTGCGGGTGCTTGCGCCCGCCCTGGGGCGGTATCGAGGCGGTCGTGCCCTCGATCAGCTTGAG
>DATHXP010000193.1:0-14852 GCA_035459605.1 Halomonas sp.
GGCAGAAACTGCACGGCGCCGCCGTCGGCAGCGCCGACAAAGTGGCGCACCGCCTGATACTGCCAGTAGAAGCGCGGCGACGGGTCGATGATCAGCACGAAGCTGGCGCCGGCGCCGGCCATGCGCCAGCCGTGGTAGCCGTTGCCGCCGCCCACGTCCAGCACCCGGCGGCCTTCAAGCGAGGAAAGATGGGGCGCCAGGCGCCGCCACTTCCAGTCCGAGCGCCATTCGCTGTCGATAAAGACACCGCCCAGCGAGAAGGGCCCCTTGCGCCACGGCGACAGGGCCTTAAGCAGGCTGTGGCACTGGCGATAGCGCGAATCGTCCAGCTCGAGCTCGACGCTGACGGTGTCCTGGTCGAGGTACACCCGGCGCGCCTCGGGCAGCGCCGGCAGCTTGGCCACGGCCTTCTCCCAGGCGGGCAGATCGCCAAAGCGGCTGCGGTCCAGGCCGCGGGCGAGCTGGTCGGGCAGGCGGGCCAGCCAGCGTTCCAGGCCGCGATCGAGCAGCGCCTGGTACAGTGGGCGATGGTGCGCCGGCAGGCTCATGCCGGCTCCTTGAAGGCGATCAGCGAGGCGAAGTTGAGGTACTGAAACCAGGTCAGCGAGCGCGAAAAGCCGGCCCGGACCAGGCGCCGGTGATGCGCATCCAGGCTGTCGGGAACCAGCACGTTTTCCAGCGCCGTGCGCTTCTGGCTGATCTCCATGTCGCTGTAGCCGTTGGCGCGCTTGAAGTCGTGGTAGCGTTCCACCAGCCAGGCGTTGTCCTGCTCGTCGGCGGCGACGATCTTCTCCGAGAGCACCAGCACGCCGCCCGGAGTGAGCGATTCGAACGCCCGGGCCAGCACCCGCTCGCGCTCGCTCGGGTCGAGAAACTGCAGCGTGAAGTTGAGCACGATCATGTCGGCAGGCGGGCACTCCAGCCGGCGCAGGTCGCCCTGCTCGACGCGCATGTCGTGATCGGGATACTCCTCGCGCAAGATATGGCGGGCGCGCTCGACCATGGCCGGCGACAGGTCGATGCCCAGGTAGCGAAAGGCGTCCGCCGGCAGCTGGCCGGCCAGAGCCAGGCCGCTGGCGCCCAGCGAGCAGCCCAGATCCAGCACCAGCCCGCCGTGGCGCAGATGGCGCCGCGCCAGGGGGCCGAGCATGGCCAGGATCTGCCCGTAGCCGGGCACCGAGCGGCGGATCATGTCGGGGAAGCAGGCGACCACGCGCTCGTCAAAGGAAAAACGCGCTACCCGATCAAGGGGTGTCGAAAAGATAGCGTCACGGTAAGATGCGTCACTCATGGGGCGGCCGGGCTGCTCGCGCTGAAAGCCCAGTATTATACGCCCCCCAGCTCTTTGCTGCACGACAGGGTCTTCAGCCGGACCTTTAGCAGAATCACCAGGAGAGACCATGACGCAAGCCTCCGCCGATCAGCCCATCTGTGGGTCCGTCAGCCACAGGCCCGCCTGGCGCGCGCTGGCGGCGCATGCCGAGCGCATGGGGCGGCGTCATCTGCGCGACCTGTTTGCCGAAGACGAGGCGCGCTTTGCGCGCTTTTCTCGCCGCGCCGGCGGCCTGACGCTGGATCTTTCCAAACAGCGCTGGAGCGACGAGACGCTGAGTCTGCTGCTGGCGCTGGCGGAAGAGGCAGGGGTAGCAGAGGCGATCCAGGGGCTGCTGGCCGGCGAGCGAGTCAACCGCAGCGAACATCGCCCGGCGCTGCACACCGCGCTGCGGCTGCCGCAAGACGCGCGCCTGATGGTAGAGGGCAAGGAACTGGTGCCCTCGGTGCACGCCACTCTTGAGTGCATGGATGAGATGGTCACGCGCTTTCATGCCGGCCAGTGGCGCGGCGCGACCGGCAAGCCGATCTCTGATGTGGTCAATCTCGGCGTCGGCGGCTCGGACCTCGGTCCGCTAATGACCACCCATGCGCTGGCGGATTTTCGCCCCGAAGGCGTGCGGCGCATCAACGTGCACTTCGCCTCGACCATGGACGGCTCGCAGCTGGCCGACTATCTGGCGCGGCTCGACCCCGAAACGACGCTGTTTGTGCTGTCGTCGAAGTCCTTCACCACCATCGACACCCTGTCCAACGCGCGCACGGCAAGGGATTGGCTGGCGTCGCGGCTGATGCGCCCCGACGCCCAGGGAAAACTGCGCGTGGACAAGGCGCTGATTCTGCGCCAGCACTTCATCGGCGTTTCCGCCCGGCCGGACAGGATGACCGAGTGGGGCATCGCCGCCGCCCATCAGCTGGAGTTCTGGGAGTGGGTGGGCGGGCGCTATTCGCTGTGGGGCGCCATCGGCCTGCCCGTGGCTTTGGTGGTGGGCATGGAAAACTTCCGCGCCATGCTGGCCGGCGCGCACCGGATGGATCGCCATTTCAGCGCGGCGCCGCTGGGCGACAACCTTCCGGTGCTGCTGGCGCTGGCCGGCATCTGGAACGTCAACTTTCTCGATATTCGCGCCCATTCCATTCTGCCTTACGACGGCCGCCTGGAGTACTTTGCGGCCTACCTGGAGCAGCTGGAGATGGAGTCCAACGGCAAGTCGGTGACCCACGACGGCACGCCGGTGGACTACTCCACCTGCCCGGTGCTGTGGGGGCAGCTCGGCCCCAACGCCCAGCACGCCTTCTATCAGCTGCTGCATCAGGGCACCCAGTCAGTGGTGTGCGACTTCATTGCCCCGCGGGTGCGCTACGATGACGTAGCCGACCCGGGAACGCGACGCCACCTGATGGCCCAGCACCGCCTGACGCTGGCCAACTGCTTCGCCCAGTCGCGCGCGCTGATGCTCGGCGACTCGGCGCTTGACGAGGACGGGCCGCGGCCAGCGTACAAGCGCTACGCCGGTAACCAGCCGTCCAGCACCATCCTGCTTGACCGGCTGACGCCGCACACGCTGGGCGCCCTGATCGCCCTCTACGAGCACAAGGTATTCGTCCAGGCCACCATCTGGAACATCAATCCCTTCGATCAGTGGGGCGTGGAGCTGGGCAAGACCCTGGCCGGCGAGACCCAGCGGATGCTGGAGCAGCGCAGAGGGCTCGACGGCGTGGACGCCTCCACCCGAGGGCTGATCGAGGCGGTGTGGGCAGGAGAAGCCGAGCGCGACGATAAGGGGCGCCGGGAGCCGTCATGATGCGCACTCTGGTCATTTATACAGTGCGTCGCGTATAGTCAATGCCATGCCGAGTCCTGTTCCTTGCTCTGTATCGCACCCCGAGCTCGCCAGCGGCGTCCTCTATCTGCACGGCTTCAACAGCGGCAGCGCCTCGTGGAAGGCGGCGCTGGTGCGCGACGCCTGCGCGCTATTGAACCTGCCCTGCGAGTCGCCCAGTCTGCCGCCCGACCCCGAGCGGGCGCTGGCGCTGGCCGAACAGCGGCGCCAGCGGCTGGGCGCCTGTCCGCTGGTGGTCGGCAGCTCCATGGGCGGCTTCATGGCCACCGTGCTTGCCGAGCGTCACGCGCTGCGCGCGGTGCTGATCAACCCCGCCGTGGCGCCGGCGCGGCTGATCGCCGACTGGCTGGATCAGACCTTTACCAACCCCTACAGCGGCGAGCAGTTCAGCGTGTCGGCCGCCCAGGGAGAGGCGCTGAGGAGGATGACGCCGGCGCGCGTCGATCCCGCGCGCTATCGCCTGCTGCTGTGCACCGCCGACGAGCGGCTGGACAGCCGCGAGGCCTTTGCTCTGTACCGCGGCGCGAGCACCGTCCTGCACCCGGGCGGCGATCACAATTTCTCGGCGCTGCACCGCTACCTGCCGGCAATACTTGCCTGGGGCGGGCATCGGCTGGCAGCGGATGCCGTGGCGCCGCCTCCGCCGCCTCCGTTATATTCAGCTGCATCCTCTTCACCTGCGCCGCAACAATGAAGGAGTGACGACCCATGACGCATACCACTGCGGGTGATGCATGACCCAGTACAGTGCCAGCTCCATCGAGGTGCTTTCCGGACTCGAGCCGGTACGCAAGCGCCCCGGCATGTATACCGATACCTCGCGGCCCAACCACCTGGTCCAGGAGGTCATCGACAACAGCGTCGATGAGGCTCTTGCAGGCCACGCCAAGCGCGTTGGCGTCAAGCTGCTCGGCGACGGCGGAGTCGAGGTCAGCGATGACGGTCGCGGCATGCCCATCGATATCCACCCCGAGCACGGCGTGTCCGGCGTCGAGCTGATCATGACGCGCCTGCACGCGGGTGGAAAATTTTCGTCGGCGAGCTATCGCTTTTCCGGCGGCCTGCACGGCGTAGGCGTGTCGGTGGTCAACGCGCTGTCAAGGCGCCTCGAGGTCGAGGTCGTCAAGGACGGTATTCGTTACGCTACCGCATTCGAGCACGGCGATCCGGTATCGCCGCTGCGCGAGATCGGCACCGCACCCAAGCGCGCCACCGGTACCCTGGTGCGCTTCTGGCCCGATACCGGCTACTTCGACTCGCCGAGCCTTTCGCTGGTGCGGCTCAAGCACCTGCTGCGCGCCAAGGCCGTGCTGTGCCCGGGACTCGAGGTCATCCTGACAGAGACCGACGGCAGCGAAAGCCGCTGGCAGTACGAGGACGGTCTGCGCGACTATCTGGCCCAGGCCACCGATGGCTTCGAGGTGCTGCCGTCAGCGCCGTTCGTGGGCCACTTCGCCGATGACGACCAGGCCGTGGACTGGGCGATTCAGTGGCTGCCGGAGGGCGGCGAGCAGGTGCTCGAGAGCTACGTCAACCTGATTCCCACCGCCCAGGGCGGCACTCATGTGAACGGCCTGCGCGCCGGCCTGCTGGAGGCGCTGCGCGAGTTCTGCGAATACCGCAGCCTGCTGCCGCGCGGAGTCAAGCTCAGCGCCGAAGACCTGTGGGAGCGGGTCTCCTTCGTGCTGTCGGTGAAAATGCTCGAGCCGCAGTTTTCCGGCCAGACCAAGGAGCGTCTGTCGTCGCGCACCGTGGCCGGTTTCGTCTCCGGGGTGGTCAAGGACGCCTTCTCGCTGTGGCTCAACCACCACGTCGACCAGGGCGAGGCGCTGGCCGAGCTGGTGATCAGCGCCGCCCAGCGCCGCCAGAAGAGCGCCAGAAAGGTGGCGCGCAAGAAGGTGACCTCCGGCCCGGCGCTGCCCGGCAAGCTGGCCGACTGCAGCGGTCAGGATCCGGCGGCCAGCGAGCTGTTTCTGGTCGAGGGCGACAGCGCCGGCGGCAGCGCCAAGCAGGCGCGCAACCGCGAGACCCAGGCGATCCTGCCGCTGCGCGGCAAGATTCTCAACACCTGGGAAGTCGAGCACCACGATATCTACGGCTCCCAGGAGGTGCACGATATCGCCGTGGCCATCGGCATGGATCCGGGCAGCGACGACTTGAGCCAGCTGCGCTATCACCGCATCTGCATCCTGGCCGACGCCGACTCCGACGGCCTGCATATCGCCACCCTGCTGTGCGCGCTATTTGTGCGCCACTTCCCCGCGCTGGTGGATGCCGGCCACGTCTATGTGGCCATGCCGCCGCTGTACCGCATCGATCTGGGCAAGGAGGTGCACTACGCCCTGGACGAGAGCGAGAAGGCGGCGATCCTGCGCCAGCTGGAGGGCAAGCGCGGCACGCCCAACCTGCAGCGCTTCAAGGGCCTGGGCGAGATGAGCCCGCTGCAGCTGCGCGAGACCACCATGGCGCCCGACACCCGGCGGCTGGTCCAGCTGACCCGCGAGGCCGGCGACGGCACCATGGAGATGATGGACATGCTGCTGGCCAGGAAGCGCGCCGCCGACCGCAAGAGCTGGCTTGAAGACTACGGCAACCTGGCGGAGATCGAAGTTTGAAGCCGAGCTCTTCGGGGACAGACCCCGGCCACGCTCATTCGGCCTGGTTGGTGCACGTTTCTGGCGGGGCACTCCGCCGCCGGGGTCTGTCCCCTAAAGCTGCCGCAGTGTCAGCCCGCCTCTTCGGGGACAGACCCCGGCCACGATCATTGAGCCTGGTTGGTGCACGTTTCTGGCGGGGTGCTCCGCCGCCGGGGTCTGTCCCAAAGCTGCCGCAGCGTCCCCGAAAGATGATGAACTCATGAAAGAGGTCACCCAATGACCATGGATATTCAGGTCGCGGAGGGCGACGTCGAGCGTCTTTCCCTGCGCGAATATACTGAGAAGGCCTACCTCGACTATTCGATGTACGTCATTCTCGACCGCGCCCTGCCGCATATCGGCGACGGCTTGAAGCCGGTGCAGCGGCGTATCATCTACGCCATGCGCGAGCTTTCGCTCTCCGCCAGCGCCAAGTACAAGAAGTCGGCGCGCACCGTGGGCGACGTGCTGGGCAAGTTCCACCCCCACGGCGACAGCGCCTGCTATGAGGCCATGGTGCTGATGGCCCAGCCGTTTTCCTACCGCTATCCGCTGGTGGACGGCCAGGGCAACTGGGGCAGCCCGGATGATCCCAAGTCGTTTGCCGCCATGCGCTACACCGAATCAAGGCTGTCGAAGTTTGCCGAGGTGCTGCTGTCCGAGCTGGGTCAGGGCACCGTGGACTGGACGCCCAACTTCGACGGCACCATGCAGGAGCCGGTGGTGCTGCCGGCGCGCCTGCCGCATGTGCTGCTCAACGGCGGCGCCGGCATTGCCGTGGGCATGGCCACCGATATTCCGCCGCATAACGTGCATGAGGTGGTAGCAGCGACCTGCCATCTGCTGCGTCACCCCGAGGCGACCACGGCGGATTTGGTCAAGTTCGTGCCGGCGCCGGACTTTCCCACCGACGCCGAGATCATCACGCCGCGGGCCGATCTGCGCAAGATCTACGCAAGCGGGCGCGGCTCGGTCAAGATGCGCGCGCGCTACGTGGTGGAAGATGGCAACGTGGTGGTGACCGCGGTGCCCTATCAGGTCAGCGGCGCCAAGGTGCTGGAGCAGATCGCCGCCCAGATGCAGGCCAAGAAGCTGCCCATGGTGGCCGATCTGCGCGACGAATCGACCCACGAGGAGCCCACGCGGCTGGTCATCGAGCCGCGCTCCAACCGGGTCGATATCGAGGCGCTGATGGCGCATCTGTTCGCCACCACCGACCTGGAGAAGAACGCCCGGGTCAACATGAACGTGATCGGCCTGGACGGTCGACCGCGAGTGATGCCGCTGTCGGACATGCTGGGCGAATGGCTGACGTTTCGGCGCGCTACCGTGCGCCGGCGGCTGGAGCACCGGCTGGGCAAGGTGCGCGACCGCCTGCATATTCTCGAGGGCCTGCTGGCCGCCTTCCTCAATATCGACGAGGTGATTCGCATCATCCGCGAGGAAGACGAGCCCAAGCCCGCGCTGATCCAGGCCTTCTCGCTCAGCGAGCGCCAGGCCGAAGCCATTCTTGAACTGCGCCTGCGCCACCTGGCCAAACTCGAGGAGATGAAGATTCGCGGCGAGCAGGACGAGCTGGTCGCCGAGCGCGACCGGCTCGAGGCGCTGCTGGGCAGCGAAGCCGCGCTGACCGACCTGATCGAGGACGAGCTCAAGACCGCCGCCGAGGAGTACGGCGACGCGAGGCGCTCGCCGCTGGTCGAGCGCGAAGACGCCCGGGCGCTCTCCGAGGTGGAGCTGATGGGCGCCGACCCGATCACCGTGGTGCTCTCCGAGAAGGGCTGGATCCGCGCCGCCAAGGGCCATGAGATCGACCCGCAAGGGCTGTCGTTCAAGTCAGGCGATCGCTTTTCGCTGGCGGCCCGGGGCAAGACCAATCAGCCGCTGGTGCTGCTCGATGATACCGGTCGCGCCTATACCCTGAGCGCGCACAACCTGCCCAGCGCCCGCAGCCAGGGCGAGCCGGTCACGGGGCGTGCCAACCTGGCGGGCGGCGCGCTGATGGCCGGGCTGATGCTGGCACCGCCGGCCACTCGCTACCTGCTCGCCTCGGACGGCGGCTACGGCTTTATCGCCCGGCTCGAGTCGCTGGTCGGCAGGAGCCGGTCCGGCAAGGCGGCGCTGAGCGTGCCCAAGGGCTGCAACGTGATGCCGCCTCAGATTGTTCCTGAAGGCGATGGCATCAGCGTTGCCGCCGTGTCCAACGAAGGGCGGCTGCTGGTCTTTCCGCTCGATCAGCTGCCCGAAATGGTCCGCGGCAAGGGCAACAAGATGATCGATATTCCTTCGGCGCGAGCTGCTCGGCGCGAGGAGTTTGTGCGCGGCATAGCGGTGCTGGCGCCGGGGCAGGCGCTGATCGTGCACGCCGGCAGGCGCAAGCTGACGCTCAAGAGTCAGGATCTGGACTACTATCGAGGCGAACGCGGTCGCCGCGGCAGCAAGCTGCCCAGAGGCCTGCAAAAAGTCGATCGCTTGGCCGTTGAGGGAGAAGACTAAATGACACAGCGACTATTGATCCGCGCCAGCGGGGCAGCGGCGCCGGGCCAGCTGGCGGGCTTCGGGCGGGCGCTGGCAACAAGCGGCGCGCGCCTGTTGGACATCAACCAGAGCGTGACCTTCGGCATTGTCTCGCTGGAGGCGCTGGTCGGCATTGAGCAGGATGTGGACCTTGAAGGCGCGCTCAGCGACGCCGGTGATGCGCTGGGGCTTGCCGTGCAGGTGATCCAGGTCAGCGCCGAAGACTATCACCGCTGGAGCGTGGAAGTCAGCCAGCCGCGCCTGATCATGAGTTTGATGGCGCCGCGCCTGCCGGCCGGTATTCTGACCGAGGTGGGCGCGTTGACCGCCGAATTCGGCCTGACCGTCGAGCACATTCATCGGCTGTCGGGGCGCGAACCGCTGGACGGCGGCGTGCCGGCCCACGGCGCCTGCATCGAGTGCTGGCTGCGCGGCGAAGATATCGAGCTGGCCGCGCTGCGCGAGAAGGCGCTGGCGCTGGGCGCGGCCCACGGCATCGATATTGCCCTGCAGGAGGACAGCATCTGGCGCCGGCATCGCCGGCTGGTGTGCTTCGACATGGACTCGACGCTGATCCAGGCCGAGGTGATCGACGAGCTGGCGCGTCGCCACGGCGTCTTTGACGAAGTGGCCGCGATCACCGAGCGGGCCATGCGCGGCGAGCTGGATTTCAAGCAGAGCTTTCGCCAGCGCATGGGCATGCTCGAGGGCCTCGATGAATCGGTACTGGCCGAAATCGCCGAGACGCTGCCGCTGATGGACGGCCTGGAGCGGCTGATGCATCACCTCAAGCGTCTGGGCTATCGCACCGCGATTCTGTCCGGCGGCTTTACCTACTTTGCACGCCGGCTGCAGGAGCGGCTGGGCTTCGACGAGATACACGCCAACGAGCTGGTGATCGAGAACGGCAAGGTCACCGGCGAGGTGCACGAGCCGATCGTTGACGCCGAGCGCAAGGCGCAGCTGCTGCGCGACATCGCCGAGCGCGAAGGGCTCAGCATGGAGCAGACCATCGCCGTGGGCGACGGCGCCAACGACCTGAAAATGCTCGCTGCGGCGGGCCTGGGCATCGCCTTTCGTGCCAAGCCCAAGGTGCGCGAAGAAGCGCGCCACTCCATCTCGACCCTGGGGCTGGACGCGGTGCTCTACCTGATCGGCTATCGCGACGTGGACCTGGAAGCCTAGGGCCTGTTGACAATCGCCTTGCGGCCTGTTTAGCTACGCCCATGAACATGACATTCTGCAGCTTCGCATTCGACCTACGACTATCGGCGCGCCCCTAAGCGCGTCGGGCGCTGCGGCCGTGCCGCCGCCCCTGTCTTTCCGGTCGAATTCGAGGTTGTTTCATGTTCATCACCGCCTGCTCCATCACCAGCATTTCATCTAGCTTTGTCAGTCATACTGCACCGCGTGCCGCGTCGAATATCGCGACATGCGTGATCGGTGATGATCTCTTTCAGCGCGCCCCGTCTGCCTCGAGCAGCCGGGGCGCGCGCCGTTTCGTTCGCTGCCAGTTCCATCACCCGTACCAGGGAGAATGCCGCCATGATGCTCGATAACCCCGCAACCAAATACCGTCCCTTTGTCGCCGTCGATCTGCCCGACCGACAGTGGCCGAGCCGCCGTATCGAGACGCCGCCGCTGTGGTGCAGCGTTGACCTGCGCGACGGCAACCAGGCGCTCATCGACCCCATGGACCAGGAGCGCAAGCAGCGCTTCTTCGACATGCTGGTGAAGATCGGCTTCAAGCAGATCGAGGTGGGCTTTCCCTCCGCCTCGCAGACCGACTTCGACTTCGTGCGCTCGCTCATCGAAGACGACAAGGTGCCCGATGACGTCACCATCCAGGTGCTGACCCAGGCGCGCCCGCATCTCATCGACCGCACCTTTGAAGCGCTCAAGGGCGCCAAGAACGCCATTGTTCACGTCTACAACGCCACCGACCCGGTGTTTCGCCGCGTGGTGTTCAACGTCAACAGGGAAGAGTGCATCCAGATCGCCGTGGACGCCACCCGGCGCATTCGCGAGCACATGGAAGCCGCTCCGGAGACCAGCTGGCTGTTCCAGTACTCGCCGGAGCTGTTCACCACCACCGAGATGGACTTTGCCGTCGAGGTCGTCAACGCCGTGCGCAGCGAGGCCGGTGCCACCGCGCAGCGGCCGATGATCGTCAACCTGCCGGCCACCGTGGAAGTCGCCACGCCCAACAACTACGCCGACCAGGTGGAGTGGTTCTGCCGTAACGTCGAGCAGCGCGATGCGCTGATCGTCAGCGTGCACCCGCACAACGACCGCGGCACCGGCGTGGCCGCCGCCGAGCTGACGGTGATGGCCGGCGCCGACCGCGTCGAAGGCACGCTGTTTGGCAACGGCGAGCGCACCGGCAACGTCGATCTCGTCACCATGGCCATGAACCTCTACACCCAGGGCGTGCATCCCGGCCTCGACTTCTCCAACATCACGCCGATCATGCGCGAGGTGGAGTACTGCAACCAGCTGCCGGTGCATCCGCGCCACCCCTACGTGGGCGATCTGGTCTTCACCGCCTTCTCCGGCTCGCACCAGGACGCCATCAAGAAGGGCGTCGCCGTGCGCCGCGAAAATCCGGACGACATCTGGGAAGTGCCCTATCTGCCCATCGACCCGCTCGACGTGGGACGCAGCTACGAGGCGGTGATTCGCGTCAACAGCCAGTCCGGCAAGGGCGGGGTCTCCTACCTGCTGGAGCAGGAACACGGCATCCAGCTGCCGCGCCGGCTCTCCATCGAGTTCAGCCAGGTGGTGCAGGAGGTGGCCGAGCGCCTGAACAAGGAAGTGACGTCGCAGATGATCTATCAGGCCTTCGAGGACGAATACCTGAGCAAGGTGTCGCCCTTTGCGCTGATCAGCCATCGCATCTCGTCGGAGTCGGACAGCAACCGAGTCAACCTTGAGGCGACGATCGAGGAAAACGGCCAGCGTCGCGACATCAAAGGGCAGGGCAACGGCCCGCTGGCGGCCTTCATTCAGGCGCTGGGCGCAGAGGGGCACGAAGTCGAAATCATCGACTACCACGAGCACGCCCGCGGCCAGGGCTCCGATGCCGAGGCCATCGCCTACGTGCAGGTGCGCATCAACGGCGACTCCATCTTCGGCGTTGGCACCGATGAAAGCATCACTAGCGCCTCCATCAAGGGCGTGATGAGCGCCATCAACCGCAAGCTCTCAAGCCAGGCCCCGGCGCCCAACGTGACCGCGGCCACCTTGGCTTGAAGGAAGTTTATAGATGCTCTGCATCGCGACTGGCGCCGCCAGGCGCCCGGGAACGTCTCGTGATACAGAGGCGCCTTCGGGAGGCCTGACGGCCTCCGTCGCGCAATAAATTGCCCTCCTACAATAGGTATCTCACCTCCACGGCACAGTTTGACGCCACGATCTGACGTAGGAGGGATGCTCTGCATCGCGACTGGCGCCGCCAGGCGCCTGGGAACATCTCGTAATACTGAGGTGCCTTCGGGAGGCCTGACGGCCTCCGTCGCTCAACAAGTTGACCTCCTACAGAGGCGTCTTGCTGGCCTCGCCGGGCACCTCGCGCGCCAGGGTCGGCATCAGAAAACCCGGCAGCCGGGTACGCAGCTCAGCAACCAGCGCGCGTGCCTCGTCATCGGGCACGTCGAAGTGGGCGGCGCCGGCCACCGGGTCGAGCACGTGCAGGTAGTAGGGCAGGATGCCGGCCTCGAACAGCCGCTCGGAGAGCGCGGCGAGCGCATCCACGCCGTCGTTGACGCCGCGCAGCAGCACGCTCTGGTTGAGCAGAGTGACGCCGGCGTCGCGTAGCCGCTGGCAGGCTGCCGCCACGGCGTCATCGATCTCGTTGGCGTGGTTGATATGCAGTACCGTCACCTTCTGCAGGCGGGTGCTGCCCAGCCAGTCGAGCAGGGCGTCATCCACGCGATCGGGAATCACCACCGGCAGCCGGGTGTGGATGCGCAGTCGCCTGAGGTGCGCGATGCCCTCGAGGCGTTCCACCAGCCAGGCCAGCTGACGGTCGCTGGCGGCCAGCGGGTCGCCGCCGGAGAGAATCACTTCCTTGATCGAGGCGTCGTCGCGCAGATAGTCCAGGGTGGCGTCCCACTGGGCGCGGGACGGGGAGTTCTCCTGATACGGAAAGTGGCGGCGAAAGCAGTAGCGGCAGTTCACCGCGCAGGCGGGGCTGGTGATCAGCAGCGCGCGCCCGGCGTACTTGTGGATCAGCCCCGGGCGCGGTGTATGTTCGGCCTCCTGCAGCGGGTCGGCGACGTAGCCGGGTTGTTCCGCGCCTTCATCCGCCAGCGGCAGCACCTGGCGCAGCAGCGGATCGTCTGGGTTGCCGGGTTGAATGCGCGCCAGATAGGCCTCGGGTACGCGCGTCTCGAACAGCGCGTGGCCGCGACGCGCGCCGGGCAGCCAGCTCGGATCAAGCCCCAGCCGCCGGCACAGCTCCGTCGGATCGCGGATCGCACCGCTCAGCTGGCGCTGCCAGTGGCGCGGCGTTGAGGCGATGGTCTGGCGCTGCAAAGAGGCGGAGCTTCGGGTTATCATGCGCGCTACCCATTCAAGAAAAACAAGTCAAGCGAGGGCGACCCCCTCGACACATATCATATTTTTGCGCGCGCCCGACGGATGCCGGTGCCGCGCTCGAACACGGATAAGGCAATAATGGCGAACTATTCTACCAACGAATTCAAGAGCGGTCTGAAGGTGATGCTGGACGGCGACCCCTGCACCATCGTCGAGAACGAATTCGTCAAGCCGGGCAAGGGTCAGGCCTTCAACCGGGTCAAGCTGCGCAACCTGATGACCGGCCGGGTCTGGGAACGCACCTTCAAGTCCGGCGAGTCCCTGGAGGGCGCCGACGTCCTGGACCTGGAGATGGAGTACCTCTACACCGACGGCGACATGTGGCACTTCATGAAAACCGACGGCTCCTTCGAGCAGTACGCGGTGGACAAGAAGGCGCTGGGCGACGCCATCAAGTGGCTCAAGGAGCAGGTGCCCTACACCGTGACGCTGTGGAACGACAGCGCCATCAGCGTCACGCCGCCCAACTTCATCGAGCTGGAAGTGACCGAAACCGACCCCGGCCTCAAGGGCGACACCGCACAGGGCGGCTCCAAGCCGGCGACCCTCTCGTCGGGTGCCGTGGTGCGCGTGCCGCTGTTCATCAACGAGGGCGAAGTGCTCAAGGTGGACACGCGCAGCGGCGAGTATGTCTCCCGGGCCTGAGCCCCGTAAAAGCGACTGGCACCCTACAGCGTCCATCGAGACGCTGCGCCGGCGGGCGCGGCTGATTGCCGAGGTGCGCGCTTTCTTCGCCGAGCGCGGCGTGCTGGAGGTGGAAACCCCGGTGCTTGGCCACGGCGGCAGCACCGACGTGCACCTCGCCGCGCTGTCGACCCAGGCGATGACGCCGGCCGGGCGCGAGCGGCTGTGGATGCAGACCTCGCCGGAGTTTGCCATGAAGCGTCTGCTGGCCGCGGGCAGCGGGCCGATCTTTCAGCTGGCGCGCTGCTTTCGCGACGGCGAGGTGGGGCGCCGTCACAATATCGAGTTCACCATGCTGGAGTGGTATCGCCCCGGCTTTTCCCTCGACGCCCTGATCGATGAGACCGCCGCGCTGGTGCGCCGCGTGCATCCAGGGGTGCCAGAATCAGAAGAGCGGCCGCCGATCGTCAATCGGCGCCGCTACCGCCAGCTGTTTCGCGACGCGCTTTCCATCGACCCGTTCACCAGCCAGCTCGCCGAGCTGCGCCGGCAGGCCGGCGAGCGGGGCGGGCTCGACATGAGCGAAAGCGACCGCGACGGCTGCCTGGACCTGCTGATGGGGCTGGTGATCGAGCCGACCCTGGGGCGTGACGGGATCGACGTGGTGGTGGACTACCCGGCCAGCCAGGCGGCGCTGGCGCGGCGCCACCGCGACCCGGAAGACGGCCAGTGGGTGGCGTCGCGCTTCGAGCTGTATCTAGACGGACTGGAGCTTGCCAACGGCTACGACGAGCTCACCGACGCCGCCGAGCAGGCCGCGCGCTTCGCCGAGGACAGCGCCACCCGCCGCGAGCTCAAGCTGCCCGAGGTCAATGTCGATCATCGCCTGGTGGCGGCGCTTGAGCACGGGCTGCCGGCGGGCAGCGGCGTGGCGCTGGGCCTCGACCGGTTGATTCAGCTGGCGCTGGGCAAGCAAAGCGTCGCCGAAGTCATGGCCTTCGCTACGCCAGTGGCGTGAAAGGGCGGTCTAAATCGGCCAGCGTCCCGGTTTGATCCAGCGGCGTGTTTTTCTGGCAGCGGCTTGATCACTGTCCCATCCAGCACCTGAACGCTGTGCAAGAGACTCGCGAACTTGTTTCAGGTCCAGTGATGTCGACCCAGGCGACGGCGCTGTCAATCCCAGCCAAAGCGGCGAATATAGTAGCGCTTCATCAGCGCCGTCAGCAGGACGTAGCCCAGCATGATTGCCGCCAGCCAGCCGAAGTAGGCCAAGGGCAGGGGCTGCAGCTTGAAGTAATCG
>DATHXP010000194.1:0-4483 GCA_035459605.1 Halomonas sp.
CGCGCCGATCAGCGACAGATTGAGCAGTACCGGTGTAAAGGCCGGCACGGCGAAGCGGTTCCAGGTGTTGAGCACGCTGCCGGCAAACGCCGTCAGCGAGATCAAAAAGAGGTAGGGAAAGGTCAGCCGCAGCATGTCGGCAGTCAGCGCCAGCTTGTCGGGGTCGCGCGAAAAGCCCGGGGCGAAGGCCCACACCAGCCAGGGCGCGGCAAACATCGCCAGCGCGGTGATCAGCAGCAGCACCGCCGCCAGACTGCCCGAGACGGCGTCCAGCAGCTCGCGCACCTCTTCCTTGCCGCGCCGGGTGGCGTATTCCGACAGCACCGGCACAAAGGCCTGATTGAAGGCGCCCTCGGCAAACAGCCGGCGCAGAAAGTTGGGCACCTTGAAGGCCACGAAGAAGGCATCCGCGCCTGACCCGGCGCCGAACAGGGCGGCAATCACCACGTCGCGAGCCAGCCCCATGACCCGCGACAGCATGGTCATGACGCTGACGATCACGCCCGAGCGCATCAGGCCGCCGCGGCGAGGCGCCAGAACCGGCTCGCTCGCCGCAGGCGGCGAGGGCTGTGATTGCTGCGGGTACCGGGATCTTTCGCTCAAGGCGCTTTTCCTTGCCGGTCCGGGAGACATGTTGGACACAAAAAAACCGGCCGCGGCCGGTTTTTTTGTTGGCATGCCCACATCGAGGTGAGCACCCAGAGGTGTCCGGCGAGCTTAGGCTGCCAGCGCCTTGACGCGCTTGTTCAGGCGACTCTTCAGGCGAGCTGCCTTCTTCTTGGACAGCACGTCCTTGTCGGCAATGCGGTCGATGACCGGCTGCGCCTGCTGGAAGGCCTGCATCGCAGCGGCGTGGTCACCAGCATTGATCGCCTTGATGACGCGCTTGATGTAGGTACGCACCAGGCTGCGCTGGCTGGCTTTCAGGACGCGACGGCCTTCTGCCTGACGGGCGCGCTTTCTGGCTTGCTTGGTGTTAGCCACTGACTGTCTCCTTGGAGAAAATTGTCACCGCCGACTCGGGCGGCATTTGATAAGGTTTTGTTCCAACAGGGAAATAAAAAAATCCCCGCCGGTTTGGCCATCCGGCCGACCGCGCCAATACCGCGCAGTCGCAACGGGCCGTGTCTGAGAGGATGGCGCATCCTATCACGCCAGCTGCCCGCCTGCCAGCCTTGTCAAGCCCCCAGACGACACTCTTCATGCGTCCTACAGCACCACCAGATTATCGCGATGGATCAGCTCCGAGGCTTCCGTATAGCCAAGAATTGCCTCGATGCGCTGACTGGGCTGCCCCAGCAGCTTGCGCGCCTCATCGGCGCCGTAGTTGACCAGCCCCTTGGCCACGCGCTGACCGTCTTCATCCAGGCACAGCACCATGTCGCCGCGCACGAAGTCGCCGCTCAGCGCCTTGACGCCGACCGGCAGCAGGCTGGAGCCGCTGCTGCGCAGCACCTTCACCGCGCCGGCATCCAGCGTCAGACTGCCGCGCACCTGCAGCTGGCCCGCCAGCCAGCGCTTGCGTGCCGCGATCGGCGCCTGATCGGGCGTCAGCAGCGTGCCCAGCGGCTCGCCTTCGGCCAGCCGTATCAGCACCTCGGGCTGGCGCCCGCTGGCGATCACGGTGACCGCGCCGGAGCGCGCCGCCAGCCGCGCCGCCTTCACCTTGGTGCTCATGCCGCCGCGCCCCAGCGCACCGCCTCCGCCGGCGACCGCCGCCAGCTGCGGGTCCCTGGCGCGGCCCTCGGCAATCAGCTGGGCGCCGGGGACGTGGCGCGGATCGGCATCAAACAGGCCTTCCTGATCGGTAAGGATGATCAGCGCCTCGGCCTCGAGCAGGTTGGCCACCAGCGCGCCCAGGGTGTCGTTATCGCCAAAGCGAATCTCGTTGGTGACCACGGTGTCATTTTCATTGATCACCGGCACCACGCGCAGCTCAACGAGCGTGCGCAGCGCCGAACGGGCATTGAGGTAGCGCCTGCGGTTGGAGAGATCATCGTGGGTCAGCAGCACCTGGGCGGTGATCAGGCCGTGACGCTCGAAGTGGCTCTCGTAGCACTCGGTGAGACCGTTCTGCCCCACCGCCGCGGCGGCCTGAAGCCTGTGCACTGCTGAAGGTCGGACGCGCCAGCCGAGCCGCGCCATGCCGGCGGCAACCGCACCGGACGACACCAGCATCACCTCGATGCCACGCCGATGCAGCTCGGCAATCTGGTCGACCCAGCCGCCGATCGCCGGCTCATCCAGCGCGCGACCGTCGTTGGTCAGCAGCGCGCTGCCGATCTTTATCACCACCCGGCGCATGTGCCTGAGCGCGTCGCGCCCTGGAACCCGATCCCTGCTCACTATCCTGCCCTCAATTCTGGGAACACTCAGGGGGCATACTCGATCTTGACATCGTAATCGTCATCGTCGAAATCGTCGTCGTCATCTGCATCGATACGCCTGCGCTGCTGATGGCCGAGGCGGGCCTCGGTGCGGGCCACGGCCTCGTCTTCCATGCGCCGACACATCTCGCGCTCACGCTCGGCTGCTTCTTCGTCCTCGTTCTCGAGCTGACGCTGCTCGGTCAGCCAGCGATGCGCGGCCTGCACCAGCGCCGCGGTGCCGTCGCGGCTGATCGCCGAGATGCGAAACACCGGCCCATCGTGATCCAGCCGCTTGAGGATGTCGTCGACCACCGCATCGCGCTGGTCTTCGGGCAAAAGATCGAGCTTGTTGAGCACCAGCCAGCGCGGCCGTTCGGCCAGCGTCGGCGAGAACTGACCCAGCTCATGGGCGATGGCCTGGACGGCCTCTACCGGATCGGACTCGTCGAACGGCGCCACATCGACCACGTGAAACAGCAGCCGGGTGCGCGTCAGGTGCTTGAGGAAGCGCAGCCCCAGGCCAGCGCCATCCGAGGCGCCTTCGATCAGTCCCGGTATATCAGCCATGACGAAGTGCTCGTACTGGCCGAGCTGCACCACGCCGAGATTGGGCACCAGCGTAGTAAACGGATAGTCGGCGACCTTGGGCTTGGCCGCCGACACCGCGCGAATCAGCGTCGACTTGCCCGCGTTGGGCAGTCCCAGCAGCCCCACGTCGGCCATCACCTTCATCTCGAGGCGCAGATTGCGGCGCTCGCCATCGGTGCCCGGCGTGGTGCGTCGCGGCGCGCGGTTGGTCGACGACTTGAAGTGAATATTGCCCAGCCCGCGGCGCCCGCCCTGGGCCACCAGCACGACCTGGCCGACCTCGGTCACGTCGGCGATCACCTCAAGGGTATCCTCATCGATCACCGTAGTGCCCACCGGCACCTTGACGTGCAGATCCCCGCCCGCGCGGCCGCTCATCTGCTTGCCCTGTCCGGGCCTGCCGTTGTCCGCTTTATAAAAGCGCTGATACTTGAAGTCGATCAGGGTATTGAGGGAGTCATCCCCGATCAGGTAGACGCTGCCGCCATGACCGCCGTCGCCGCCGTCGGGGCCGCCCTTGGGTATATACTTCTCGCGGCGAAAGCTCATGCAGCCACTGCCGCCCTTGCCGGCTTCCACGATGATCGAGGCTTCGTCGACGAACTGCATCTGTGTTTCTCCTGACGGTCCACGCCGTCATGATACAAAAAGGCCCCGCTGAGCGGGGCCTTTTTGACTGCAGGTCCGGGCGGTCTCAGGCGGAGACAACGCTCACGAACTTGCGGCTTTTCGGCCCCTTGGTCTCGAACTTGACCACGCCTTCCTCTAGTGCAAACAAGGTGTAGTCCTTGCCGACACCCACGCCGGTGCCGGCGTGGAACTTGGTGCCGCGCTGACGGACGATGATGTTGCCCGGCGCCACTGCCTGGCCGCCGAACAGCTTCACGCCCAGGCGCTTGGATTCACTATCGCGACCGTTCCGTGTGGAACCCGCTGCCTTCTTATGAGCCATTGTAACGTCCTCGCTCGTTCAGGGGATAGCGCCTGTGCTTAGGCGCTGATCCCGGTGATCTTGACTTCAGTAAACCACTGACGGTGGCCCTGGCGGTTCATGCTGTGCTTGCGGCGACGAAACTTGATGATCGTCACCTTGTCGCCGCGACCGTGGGAGACGATCTCGGCAGAGACCTTGGCCCCCTCGAGCATCGGCGCGCCGATCTTGACGTCGTCTTCGTTGCCCACCAGCAGCACTTCATCGAACTCGATGGTTTCGCCGGTCGGTATTTCCAGCTTCTCGAGCTTGAGAGTCTGGCCTTCCTGAACGCGGTACTGCTTGCCGCCGCTCTTGATCACTGCGTACATGTTTCTCTCTCCGGATCTCATCGGGGTTGGCTCTTTATCGGCCTGCTTCGAGTGGCGCCCCTTTCGGCAGCCATCTGACAGGGAGCGTGATGAGTGGGTCGCGGATTATAACCGCACACAGGGCAGACGACAAGTCAATCCAGCCCTTTTCGCCATCAGGCCGGCGACCCCACCGCGCGCGCCTTGACGCCCCCGGTAGCGCCCCATAGCATGAGCGCAGTTTC
>DATHXP010000195.1:0-15065 GCA_035459605.1 Halomonas sp.
GAGAGGAACTGCTCCGAGCCCGCGTCGCCGTGCAATACGCAGTTCTCGCCGCCCTCTTCATAGTTGAGCACGAACTGAACGGCGATCCTGGCCTTGCCGGGCCAGTTGGCATGCGGCGGCGTGCGGCCGTAGCCAATCAGATCGCGGGGGTAGTGAGAAGAGGGTGACGCACTCATGATAGTGAACTCCTGAATCGTCTCACCGCGGCGCTCCTGGCTTCTCCAGGCACGGCGATATTTTAGTTGGAACCGCGAAAAGCGGCGAGAAGCAGCCACCGGCTGGATGTCATGCGACTAAAGGTCCAAGACGTGCCGCTGCAATCGATCTGATCGACTCTTCTTCATTCATGTATACATAAACAAAATAGTTTGTACCCAACATTTCATCAAGCTCAGCGTAGCGGTTAGATACCACCCGCGGCTGCGCACGCAGAACTCCCAGCCAGCTGCGTCATCACCAGCGATGCCCCGAATATTGCTGCCGGACTATATGAAGCACTGAAGCTTATGATTTTCATGCCTCTTGAAGCGAATTCAGGCCAGGCAACACTGACACCATACCGGTACGGTCAGCTTCGAAAACACAGCTCTTTCGTATACAAAATAAAACTAAAATTGATACACGATCCGGCATTTCAAGCAGTATGTTTTTTCATTAGCGCTTCAAAATATACGCTGACATCGCACAAAGCATCGCTATTTCCTTGTTTTTTATAGAGAATAACCTCTCCTCTCTTTCAGCGAAAACCGCCTTGCAGCGTATGCGCGAACAGGCTACTTTGTGTACAAGAACCAAGAGCCCCGTTCACAAGAGTTGGCACTTATGCGCATCCATCTGATCAACCCCAACACCACCTCAGGCATGACCGACACCATCGGCGAGGCCGGCAAGCACATCGCTGCTCCGGGCACTCAGATCAGCGCCTCGAACCCGGCCAGCGGCCCAGTTTCCATCGAAGGGCATTTCGACGAGGCGATCAGCGCCGTGGGCGTGGTCGAAGAGATCATGCGCCTGGATCGCGAAGCACAGATCGACGCCTACGTTGTCGCCTGCTTCGGCGACCCGGGGCTGCTGGCCGCTCGCGAGGCCACTCAAGCACCGGTCATTGGCATCGCCGAAGCCGCCTTTCACATGGCGACGCTCATCGCCACACGCTTCTCGGTGGTCACTACTCTCTCTCGCACCGGCATCATTGCCGAACACCTGCTCGATCAGTATGGCTTTCGCCATCACTGCCGTCGGGTACGTGCCGCCGAGATTCCGGTGCTGGATCTCGAAGACGATAGCGCAAGCGCGCTTGAAAAGATTATCGCCGAGTGCCGTCGCGCCCGCGACGAGGACGGCGTCGGCGCCATCGTGCTGGGCTGCGGCGGCATGGCCAACCTGACCGAAATCATCAGCCGCGAGATTGGACTGCCGGTGGTCGAAGGTGTGACCGCCGCGGTGAAGCTGGCCGAGGCGCTAGTCGGCCTGGGGCTGCAGACCAGCAAGGCAGGTGATCTTGCCTACCCTCGACCCAAGCGCTTCAGCGGCCACTTTGCCCACCTTTCGGAGCTCGACCTGAACCATCGCTGACACCAGATCAATAACAACCACAAGCCCAAGAGGCCCGCTATGAGCATACCCATCTCACATCCCACCGGAACCAGCGGCATTGGCCAGCCGCCACAAACGCATACCACCAAGAGCGCCGGAGACGAATCACTGGCGCCGCAGAAGATCCGCATCATGGGACGCACCTCTTACCTGCTGGCCTGGTTCGGCGGCTGCGTTTCCATCGGCACCTTCACCATGGGGTCCAGCGTCGTTGGCACCCTCAATCTGATTCAGGCCACGGTAGCTATCGCCATCGGCTGCTTTGTCATCGGTATTGCCCTGGCGCTGAACGGTGCCGCCGGCTACAAGTACGGCATTCCCTTCATGGTCCAGGCGCGCAGCGCCTTCGGTTTTGCGGGCACCCGGCTGCCGGGACTGATACGCGCCGCTCCCGCCATTGTCTGGTACGGCTTTCAAAGCTGGATTGGCGCGGGCGCGCTCAACCTGGTGTCGGCGACGCTGTTTGGCTACGACAATCTGATAGCGTTCTTCATCGGCTTCCAGTTCTTGCAGATCGCGCTGTCGGTGTTGGGCTTCCAGGGCATCAAGTGGCTGGAAAATATCGGCAGCGGCTTCATCCTGCTTTCACTGATGTACATGTTCTACAGCACCATCGTGCGCTACGGCGACGTGCTCTCGGCCAACCTGCTAACCATGGAAGGCTCCTGGGGCATGCCGTTCTGGAGCGCGACCATGCTGTTTCTCGGCATCTACTCCACCATGATGCTCAACGTCAGCGACTACTCTCGCGAGCACAGGCAGGGCACCGGGCCGGGCCTGCTGACCACCATCTACGCCATGTCGATTCTTCCCTGCACGCTTTTCATGGGCCTGATCGGCTACATGGTCTCCGAGGCCACCGGCGTGGCCGACCCGATCAAGGTGTTTGCCAACGCCGTGGACAACACCCCGCTGCTGATGACCACGCTGCTGTTCATCGCCTTCGCCCAGGTCACCACCAACGTGCTCAACAACGTGGTGCCACCGACCTATGTGCTGATGGACACCTTCAAGCTGAGCTTCCGCAAGTCCGCGGTGATAGTGGGTCTGCTGGCCTTTGCCACCTTCCCCTGGGAGCTGGTCAAGGATGAGTCCGCCGCCGGCCTGCAGGTTTTCGTACAGACCTACTCGGCCTTTCTCGGCCCGATCTTTGCCGTGCTGGTGGTCGACTATTACCTGATCCGTCGCCGCACCCTGGATCTCGACAAGCTGTATGACGAGAACGGCCCCTACCGCGGCATCAACCCGGCCGCCCTGGTCGCGACCGTCGTCGGCATCGCCGCCGCGCTGTCCTTCTCGACAATATCGTGGTACGCCAGCCTGATACCGGCGGGCCTGAGCTATCTGCTGCTGATGCGCTACTGGGCGCCCTGCCAGCGCTTCTGCAGCTGACCTCGCGGCACCGGCGATAACAATAGCCGGTGCCGAAGGGACGCACACTCCAGGAACAGAGGCCTCTGTTCCTGGAGCTTTTGCACCTATAGTGATAACAACAACAGGCGGAGCGCCGCGATGATTCCCACGCTCTTTTCTTCTACCACGGGCCGCACACCCGGTAGCCATCAGTGCGGCCACACGCGCAGCCTCAGCGGCTATTCAATAACAGTAGCACCCCAGAAAACGATGCGGTTCGGCGTCGGTTGGGCTACTGAAAATCAATAACAGCGAGATCGTTTACATGACCGACCTTACAGACCAGGAGCTGGACATCCGGCACATCGACCCCAGCCTATACAACATAGACTTGGCCCCCATCAAGAAGAGCGGTCGTAACTGGGGCGCGTTCGAAATCTTCAACGTATGGTCAAACGATATCCAGAGCCTGTTTGGCTATACCCTGGCCGCCTCACTGTTCATCTCCTATGGGCTCAACGGCTGGGCCGTGATGTCGGCGATCATCCTGGCAGGCTGCATAGTCATGGTGCTGGTCAACCTGACAGGCAAGCCAAGCGTCAAGTACGGTATCCCCTTTCCGGTAATGATCCGCGCCAGCATGGGCATTCGAGGCGCCAACTTTCCTGCCATGCTGCGCGCCATTACCGGCATTTTCTGGTATGGCGTGCAGACCTACTTTGCCTCCACGGCGATGGCGCTCTTGATCACTGCGCTGATTGGCGATCCGGGTGGCCAGTGGCTTGGCATGTCGGCCGTCGACTGGGTGTCCTTTGTGATCGTATGGTGCTTTCAGATTGCGCTTTTTTGGCAGGGCATCGACAAGATCAAGCACTTCCTCAACTGGGCCGGGCCGCTGGTATATGCGGTAATGGTCATACTGATGGTGGTGATCTGGTACCAGGCCGGCAGCGATCTTCTGCCCGCCGTAGGCAGCATTTTCAGCGGCAGCGCCGACTATCAGGGCAGCTCTGTGACAGCCTTTCTGGCCATTACCGGCACCATGATTGCCTACTTTGCGGCGGTGGTGATCAACTTTGGTGATTTTTCGCGCTTTGTAAGAAGCGAGCGCCAGATGAAGCTTGGCAACCTGCTTGGCCTACCGCTCAACGTGGCATTTTTCTCGTTTATCGCTCTGATCATTACCGCCGGCACACTGGCACTGTTCGGCGAGACCTTGACCAATCCGTCAGACATCATCGCACGGGTCGACTCGCTGCCCTTGACGCTGCTTGCCGCCGTTACCTTTTTCGCGGCTACCGTCGGCATCAACCTGGTTGCCAACTTCATTCCACCCGCCTATGACCTGGCCAACCTCTTCCCGAGTCGCATCAGCTTTCGTGCCGGCGGCCTGATTACCGCACTGCTAGCCTTCGTCGTCGGCGCGCTCTGGGTATCATTGATCAGCAAGATCGGCGTCACGGGCTTTGTAAACGCCATCGGCGCTATCGTCGCACCCTTCTACGGCATCATCGTGGTCGACTATTACCTGATACGCCGCCAGCGGCTCGACATTCAGGCCATGTTCTCATCGGCCCCAGACGCTGCCTATTACTACATCAAAGGTTGGAGCCATCGCGCCATGCTCGCCTTTGCCCTGGCGGCGCTGTTCTCTATTTCATCGGTGTGGGTACCCGCCCTGGCTTCGCTGGGCGGCTATGCCTGGCTGATTGGCGCGGCCTTGGGCGGCCTGTTCCACTGGCTGCTGACCCCCCGCCGCATGCGAGTGCCGAACGCAACCTGACTACCGACACCACCGAGTAGACGCACCTATAGCCAAAAGCGCCTCGTGCCATTCGATATGAGGCGCTTTTAGCCGGCGAAAATTCGATACAGATCCGGCGCCTCCTCCTCTTCCTCGCGGATCGAAAGCGAGGCCTCGATGTCCTGCAGGTGGCGCTCCATGAATGCCTGAGCCTCTGCCCCCTGCCCTTTTTCAAGCAGGGCAATCAAGTCATCGTGATCGTGCGACTCGCAGCCAAGGTGGTTGGCACTACCGTATACGGCCAGAATTAACGAGGAGCGCGAGCACAGCCCCTCGACAAAGCCGGTCAGCGTCGTATTGCCGGAGATCGCTGCCAGGCGACCATGAAACTCGGCGGAGAGCCTGATGGCCGTGCTTCGCTCGCCGCTGCGCAGCGCTTCGCGCTCACGCCTGGCAATATCGCGCAGCTCCTCGATGCTCGCGCCGGTGACGCGCCGGACAATCTCCGGCATCAGGCCGCATTCGATCATCCGGCGGGCCTCGAAGACATCCCTGGCCTCGTCGGCGGTCGGGCGCGTCACGCTGGCGCCGCGGCGCGGCGTCAGCGTTATCAGCCGCTCCAGCGCCAGGCGCTGCAGAATCTTGCGAATGCCGGTACGGCTGACCCCGAACACTTCGGCCAGCGCGTCTTCCCTCAGCCGGGCGCCCGGTCTGAGACGATGCTCGATGATGGCATCGCTGATCGACAGGTAGATCTCCTCATGGCGTTTGGCGCCATTTCCACCCTTGCCTACCCCGCTGCGCGCACGCGGCTTGCGCTCGATCTCGCTCTGATACTGATTCATCGCCCCATCGTCTCCTGAAACCCGGAATCATGATTATTGCATACGCATTGCGAAGACACATACGACATCGCCCGCTGCAAATGCAGAGCCATCTCGAGGCTACCATTGAGCGATAGTGGCACGCTCCTCATCGGTCATCTGGGTGATGTTGCCCAGCGGCATGTAGCCGCTGGCTACTACCTCCTGAATTCTGTGCATCTGCTGCAGAATCTGTTCGCCGGTGTCGTAGGCCAGGCCGGCCGGCGGCGCATTGAAGCCGGGCTGGCTGGGCTCGCTGGCATGGCAGGCAACGCAGCGGGTCTGGATAATCGGCTGCACGTCCTCGACAGTGACGTTAAGCGACGCCTGCGCCTGGCCGGCACTGTCGCTGATGCTCGGCATGCCGATCCAGAAGGCCACGGCGATCAACGCAACACCGGCCGCCGGGTAGGCGGGCTGGATCTTGCCGGCATGCATCAGCACGAAGTACTGACGAATCAAGGCGCCGGCGAAGATAAACAGCACCATGATCACCCACGCATAGTCGTGGGAATAGGCGAAAGAGTAGTGGTTGCTGATCATCAGCAGCACCACCGGCAGAGTGAAGTAGGTGTTGTGCACCGAGCGCTGCTTGCCGCGCTTGCCGTCCAGCGGGTTGGGCGCCTCGCCGGCCTTCATCGCCTTCACCATGCGACGCTGTCCAGGAATGATCCAGAAGAACACGTTGGCCGACATGGCGGTGGCCATCACCGCGCCGGTAAGCAGAAAGGCGGCGCGCCCGGAGAAGATCTGCACGCTCAGGTAGGAGATCACCACCATCATTACCGCCACCGCAACGCTGAGCGCGCCGTCGCGGGTCATGTTGGGGCTGATGCGCTTGCACAGCTCGTTATAGACCACCCAGCCGCCGAGCAGAAACAGCAGCGCCACCGCGTTGGCCTGCCAGCCGCTCATGCTGGCGGCCCACGCCCAGCTGGCGCCGGGGTTGACCAGATAGAGGCTGGGGTTGGCCATGTAAAGCAGAATGAACAGCCCAAAGCCCGACAGCCAGGTGGTATAGGACTTCCAGAACGACCAGTGCAGATCCTCCGGCAGCTTGGCCGGCGCGGTCGCATACTTCTGGTTGTGATAGAAACCGCCGCCGTGCACGGCCCACATCTCGCCGAACACGCCTTTTTCGCGGTCCTCAGCGGCCTTGGGCGGGCGCAGACCGTTGTCCAGCATCACGAAGTAGATCGACTCGCCGATCCAGGCAATCGCCGCGATGACGTGCAGCCAGCGCAGCATGAAGTTTCCGAAATCCAGCAGGTAAGCTTGCATAGGTAGAGTCTCGTTGTTGTTTGGACGAGCGCCTCACGGAGACGAGCGGCCGGCGCTGCAGCGCTACGCTTAGGGAAGCACTGAATAAATCGGCGAATGGAATGAAGCGCAAGGCGCACGGCACGCAGAAGGCGAGACATAACATGGAGTTAGGCGAGTCTTCGAGTACCGCGCAACGCAGCGATTCGTCCATGCAGACATTTATTCAGTGTTTCCTTAGCTGCCGCGATAGGTTGAGTAGCCATAGGGCGATAGCAGCAGCGGCACGTGGTAGTGCTGATCGGCGCTGGAAACGCCAAAACGCAGCGGAATCACGTCGAGAAAGCGCGGCTCGTCGGCCTTGACGCCCTGCGCACGCAGGTAGTCACCGGCGTGGAACATCAGCTCATACTCGCCGGCGGTAAAATTATCGCCCTCAAGAATCGGCGCGTCGCAGCGGCCATCGTCATTGGTCACGGCTTCAGCGAGTTTCTGGCGGCTGCCACCGCTCACACGATACAGTTCGATACGGATTCCCTCGCCGGGGCGTCCCAGGGCGGTGTCGAGAACGTGGGTGGTCAGGCGTCCCATCTGCACTCTCCTTCTAGTTTGTCGTGGTCTTGTCGTCGATAGCGTGATCGCAAAGGCGCGAGCGTGGCCTGGTGTGCAAGCCGCCCTCCAGTCAGTGAATACAGTTTTATCCATTTGCGCAGTACATTTCAAAACATTTTTTGTATACAGTTAACTGTACACCTTTCACCTCGACCATCGGGAACAGCGCAATGACAGCAAACATCTTGACCCCACGCCCCAGCCAGATGGACAAGGACACCTTCGTGGCCAGCTACGGCGAGATCTACGAGCACTCCCCCTGGGTCGCCGAGCTGGCCTGGGAGAAGGGCCTGGAAGAGCGCCACGATCAGCCGGCTGAGCTGGCCAGGCTGATGGGCGAGGTGCTTTCCAGCGCCCCCGCGGAGCGCCAGCTTGAGGTGGTCCGCGCCCATCCCGACCTAGCCGGCAAGGCGGCGGTTGCCGGCGAGCTCACCGACGATTCCACCCGCGAGCAGGCCGGCGCCGGCCTCGACCAGTGCACGCCCGAGGAAATGGCCCGTTTCCAGCGCCTGAATGACGCCTACAGGGCTCGCTTCGGTTTCCCCTTCGTGATGGCGGTCAAGGGCAGCAATCGACACCTCATCCTCGAGGCCTTCGAAGCGCGCCTGAAGAACGATGCCACCGAGGAGCGCCACACCGTCATCGAGCAGATCAATCGCATCGCCCTGTTTCGCCTCGAAGCGCGCGCCGCGGGCCAGGGGTAAGTTGTTTCACGGCATGACGCTGCAATATCAAACCTCCACGCCAGGCCCGACGTCGGGCCTGGCAGATGGTGAAGACCCCAACCTTCGATGGCTGGCTCCTCTCACCGGCTCGCCTGACCGGCACTGGCAGCCGCATCGGCATCCGCCCTGGCAATTTCCTCGCGCTCCTTCTGCTCGTCAGCCAGACTGTGCTTGGGCAGAATGATATTGAGCACAAAAGCAGTGATCGCAGCGACGACGATGGGCGCGCCACCGATCACGTTTTGCAGACCTTCAGGGAACTGCTCGATGGCCGAGGGAACCTGGGAAATGCCCAGGCTCAGCGCCAGCGCCAGGCCAACGATGGTCATGTTGCGGGCCGAGAGCTCGTCCTTGATCAGCAGCTGAATGCCGGTCATCGTGATCATGCCGAATACGGTAATGGTCGCACCGCCCAGCACCGGATAGGGGATGGTGGTCATGATGGCACCGAACTTGGGACTCAGGCCCGCGGCCACCATAAACACCCCGGCGATCGCCAGTACGGTGCGGCTGATCACCTTGGTCATGGCCACGATGCCCACGTTCTGGCTGAAGGTCGACGTCGGCAGCGCGCCAAAGAACGAGCTCAGCGCCGTGGTCAGGCCGTTACCCAGCAGGCCGCCGGTCAGCTCCCTGGTCTTGAGTTCGCGGTTCATGCCCGCCACGCTGGTCGCCGAGAGATCACCGATGGTCTGTACCGAGTTGATCACACAGATCACCACCATGGAGATGATCGCCGCGCTGTGAAACTCCAGCTCGAACGGCATGACCTGGGGAATTGCCACCCACTTGGCGTTGCCAATCGACGAGAAATCGACCATTCCCAGAGCCAGTGCAAGGCCATAGCCCACCAGAATACCGACAATGATAGCCGAAAGCTTGACCACGCCCCTGCCGAACTGCGACGCCACCAGCACCGTTACCAGGGTCACCAGGCCAACGACCCAGTTGATCGGCTCACCGAAGTTCGGCGCATTGACGTTGCCGCTGCCGGCCATGTAGCGAATGGCAATATCATAAAGCGACAGACCGATGACCAGCACCACGGTGCCCGCCACCACCGGCGGGAACAGATGGCGAATGTACTGAATGAAGTAGCCCACCACCATCATGGATATACCGCCGATCAGCTGTGCACCCAGGATGCCCTCGATGCCATACTGGGCGCCTACGGCAATCAGGGTCGGCACATAGGCAAAGCCAACGCCGAAGATAGCCGGCAGGCGCGCACCAAATTTCCAGATGCCGTAAAGATGAAACAGGGTACAGACGCCCGAAGCCAGTACCGCTATCTGGATCAGCAGCAGCTTTTCTTCCAGAGTGCTGCCCACCACGCCGGCGATGATGATGGGCGGCGTGATGACGCCGGCAATCATCGCCAGCACGTGCTGCAGTGAAAGCGGCAATGCCTTGGCAAAGGACGGTTTGCCATGGAAATCAAAAAGCGAGGTGTTCTTGATGTTTGTCTGCATGGGACTATCCAGAGGTATCATTGTTGGTCACTACTGGATACAGCAAGCGCCTACTGATGACCAATAAAGCGTCAACTTTTCAACACACAGCTGTATACACATATTGTCATTATTAGGGCTACCCGATGTAGCACCACCCTATAAGCAACTCGGTCCACTACAAGGCTGCCACCGCAAGTACCGTCGACGGCAGCCACGCAAGAGGCGCTAGAAGTGCCACTCCAGGTTGAACGTCAGCGCATCGGTATCGACGCCCGGCTTGTCATGGTTGCCGAACTTGTTGCGCCAGTACTCATAGCCCACCCCACCCCACAGCGTGTTTTCACCGCCCCAGGCCAGCTGACCCACGTCCATCATCAGCGAGGTGCGCATCAGCTGCTCGGGCTTGGTCGAAACGCCAAAATAGTCATCGCCCTTCTTGCCGTTATAGTTGTAGAACCCCTGGAACTTCATGGGAGCAGGGCCCGCTTTGAAAGGCAGGCCCCAGGCCAGGTTGATCTGGTAATAAGGGTCGAAGCTGATGTCGTTCTTGTTGCTCGGCTGTCCACAGGGGTCAAGGCCACAGTGGTTCCACTCGTATGAATAGAACAGGCTGAGATCGATAAACCCCTTGGGCACATCAAACTTGAAGGTTGGCCCCACCAGCAGCTGCCGCTTGCGCGGTGCAAACGCCGTGTTCTTGGTGTTGAGATCGAAGCCGGCGCTGAGCGCCATGTCCTTCACCGGCCCGAAGGCTAAGGGCTCGCCGACCAGCTTGCCGTAGTGCAGCTGGTGACGGTAAGCGAGGTAAGCTTCAGTTGCGCCATTGTCGCTACCGCTGGCAGGGTCGGCGCTGTCGGACTGCAGCACGTCGAGGTTGAAGAAGTTCTGGCCCAGCGAATAGCCGCTGGCGTGAGTTAGGCTAAGGACATGCTTCTCGACATCCCTGGGGTTGTTGGGCTCGTGGAATTTAGCGCCGTAGCGATAACCAATGGAGGTTTCGCTCCAGGTCGAAGCCTGGGCCGTGGCGGACAGAAGCGTTGTCAGGGACAGGGTGGAAACAAGCGCGGCTTTGGACAGCGTGGTAGCGCCAGGCCTCATCGGAAAATCTCCTGTTATCAGTATTGTTCGAGATTGGCGTCGACGACGCGTACAAGACTGCAACACTCGCGAGTATGCATTCCAGTCTCATGCTGTTCACCATACACACAAAAACTGTATACCGGCAACAGCTTTTACTGTAGACAACTTCAACTTTAAAGCGACGCGCCACCGGGCACGTCGGTCGCTGAAAAAAATACACAGCCACAGCAAAGCGTTACGCACACAAAAAAGGGCCACCGCCGGAGGCGATGACCCTAAAAGGCCCGAAGGCCAACTGCTTGCCAAACTATTAGCGCATCAAAAAATCAGCTCTTGCCGGCAGACTTGGCCTTCTCATCGGCTGCCTTCTGAACTTTCTGGCCCTGCTCTTCGGTCATCTTCTGACCCTGCTGCATGTAGTCCTGGCTCAGACCCATCAGCGCTTCGGCGTCTTTTCTGAAACGCTCACTGGCGTCCTGAGCAAGCTTCTGCTGACTTTCAACGGCTTTCTTGAAGCCTTCGGCATCTTTCACTTCCAGCCATACGCGCGCCTGGGCCAGGCCCAGGTCGGCCAGCGCACGAGCAGAGTCCAGCTGAGCGTTGATCAGCTTCTCGGTGAAATCAAGGTTCATGGCGCCGATGCCGCGCAGCGGGGAAGCCACCAGCTCATCAAACTGTTCGGCGGCCTTGTTGGAAATATCTTTGGACATGATGTAACTCCTCGCATCAAATGATTGCCATCGTGGCGGACGTCGCTGTCGACTAGCCGGCCCTAGTACCGTCAGGGGAAACCATTCCAGCTTTGCCAAACCCTCCATGTTGCCATGCAGCATAGACGTTAGTTTTGTGCAACGCAACATACCGAAGGAAAAATCTTCCGCCGTCGAAATGAACGTCCATCACGCCGTCCGCTCGGATGGCAAACTGATCTCAGCAAGACAAGGCCGGAGTAATCGCCGGCATCAAGCGCGCGCTAGCCGCGTCGGCGACAAGGCCAAAGCCTGCTGCGGGTGGGGTATCTGCAAGGCAATTCTCAAGCCAGTGCGCGCTCCAGCAGCCGAGCCACGTGCACCGCCTGGCGTTCGCTGCCGTCGCGGATCTGCTGTCGGCAGCTGGTGCCGTCGGCCACCAGGACGTCCTCGTCGCTTGCCTCGCGGATCGCCGGCAGCAGCGACAGCTCGGCCATGCGCATCGAGGCGTCGTAGTGCTCGACCTCGTAGCCGAAGCTGCCCGCCATGCCGCAGCAGGAGGACTCGATGGTCTCGACCTCGAGATCGGGAATCCAGGAAAGCACCTGCTCGATCGGCCGCACCGCGTCGAAAGCCTTCTGATGGCAGTGGCCGTGCAGCAGGGCGCGGCGATACGGCAGCGCCTTGAGCTCGAGCGGCAACTCGTCGGCCCGACGCGCCCTGACCAGGAACTCCTCGAACAGGCAGGCCGAGTCGGCAAGCGCCCGGGCCTCGTCGCCGTAGCCGTACTGCAGGAATTCGTCACGCAGGGTCAGCAGGCAGGAAGGCTCGAGCCCGACGATCGCCACCCCGCGCTCGACGAAGGGCATCAGGGCGTCCAGGGTGCGGCGCGCCTCGGCCCTGGCCCTGTCGATCTGCCCCGAGGACAGGTAGGTCCGTCCGCAGCACAGGGGGCGCTCGCCCTGGCGACCGTTGAGATGCACCCGATAGCCGGCCGCCTCCAGCACCCGCTTGGCGGCGCGCGGGTTGTCGCCTTCCATGTAGTTGTTGAAGGTGTCGACGAACAGCAGCACCTCCCGGGGCGCCGACGCCTCTCGAGACGCCGCTGCCCGAGCGTCCCGGGTGGCCCTCTTCAGGAAGTCTCCGTCGAAGCGCGGCAGGGAGCGCTGCGGCGCCAGCTTCAGCGCGCGCTTGATGCGCAGCGCCAGCCAGGGCAGGCCCTCCAGGGCGTTGAGCACGCCGCCGAAACGACTGGCCCAGGGCGCATAGCGCGGCAGTTCGCCGACCATCCGATCGCGCAGCGACAGGCCCCGAGCCCGGGCGCGCGCCGCCCGCGCCTCGATCTTGAACTTGGCCATGTCCACGCCGGTCGGGCACTCGCGCTTGCAGCCCTTGCAGGAGACGCACAGATCCAGCGCCTCCTTGACCGCGTCGCCGGCCAGGCCCTCCTCGCCCAGCTGACCCGAGAGCACCAGGCGCAGGGTGTTGGCGCGCCCCCGGGTCAGATGCCGCTCGTCGCGGGTGATGCGATAGCTGGGGCACATGGTCCCGGCGTCAAACTTGCGGCAGTGGCCGTTGTTGTTGCACATCTCCACCGCCATGGCCAGGCCGTGGCTGGGGTCGCCGGCGCCGCCCGGGGCGCTCTGCTCGCCGGTCAGCGGGTCGCGCTCGACGTTCCAGGCCGACCAGTCGAACACCGGCGTCACGGGAATCACCCGGTATTTCTCGGGGAAGCGGAAGTAGCGAGGGTCGTCCATCTTCGGGGTATCGACGATCTTGCCGGGATTGAGGCGATTCCCGGGATCGAACAGCCGCTTCACCTCGCCAAAGGCGTCGTTGACGGTCGCGCCGAACTGCCAGGCCACCCACTCGCCGCGACACAGGCCGTCGCCATGCTCGCCGGAATAGGCGCCCTTGTACTCGCGCACCAGGGCAGAGGCCTGCTCGGCGATCTCGCGCATCTTCTCGGCGCCGTCGCGACGCATGTCGAGGATCGGGCGCACGTGCAGCGTGCCCACGCTGGCGTGGGCGTACCAGGTGCCCTCGGTGCCGTGGCGGTGGAACACCTGGGTCAGCCTGTCGGTATAGTCGGCGAGGTGCTCCAGGGGCACCGCGCAATCCTCGATGAAAGAGACCGGCTTACCGTTGCCCTTCATGCTCATCATGATATTGAGCCCCGCCTTGCGCACGCCCCACAGCGCTTTCTGCGCCTTGGGTTCGGGCATCTCCACCACGCTGCCGGGCAGGCCCAGATCGGCCATGAGCTCGCCGAGGCGATGCAGAGAGCGCAGCAGCGCCTCGCGATCCTCCCCGGCAAACTCCACCAGCAGCACGGCCTTGGGCTCGCCGATCAGCGCCTGCTCGATCACCGGCCGGAAGGCGGGGTTCTCCAAGGACAGCTCGATCATGGTGCGATCGACCAGCTCCACGGCGGCGGGGTCGAGGGTGACGATATGCTGGGTGCAGTCCATCGCCTGATAGAAGGTGGGGAAGTTCACCACGCCCAATACCTTATGCTCGGGCAGCGGCGAAAGCCTCAGGGTGAGGCGCCGGGTCACGCCCAGGGTGCCCTCGGAGCCGATCAGCAGATGCGCCAGGTTGGCGCGCCCGTCGGGATCGTAGGGCCTGGGATTCTGGCAGTCGAAGAGATCCAGGTTGTAGCCGCCGACGCGGCGCAGCACCTTGGGGAAATGCTCGCGAATCTCGGGAGCGACGCCCTCGGCGACGGCGCGAACCCGTTCGGCCAGTTCCCGAACCCATCCCGTTTCGGGAAGCTCGTCGACGAAGCCGAAATGCCCCTCGCTCCCATCGGCCAGCTGGGCGTCCAGGCCCAGCACGTTGTGCACCATGTTGCCGTAGCGGATCGAGCGCGAGCCGCAGGAGTTGTTGCCGGCCATGCCGCCCAGGGTGCACTGGGCGCCGGTGGAGACGTCCACGGGATACCAGAGCCCGTGGGGCCTGAGCCAGGCGTTGAGATGGTCGAGCACGATGCCCGGCTCGACGACGACAGTGCGCGCCTCGGGGTCGAACTCGATCACCCGATTCAGCCAGCGCGAGGCGTCGATGACCAGCGCCTCGCCCACCGTCTGGCCGCACTGGCTGGTGCCGGCGCCGCGCGCCAGTATCGGCACTCCCGCGTCCCGGGCAATATCCAGGGCCACGCTCAGATCGTCCTGATGGCGCGGGATCACCACCCCCGTCGGGGTGATCTGATAGATCGAGGCGTCCGTCGAATAGCGCCCGCGGGAAGCGTCGTCGAACAGCACCTCCCCTTCCATCTCCCGGGTCAGGCGCGCCTCCAGGTTGCTGAGCGGCCTGGTCACTTGGCCTCCTCGAGGGGGTGCTGGGCAAAGTAGTCCAGCGCCGCCGTCACGCCGCTGGACTTAAGCTCGACGCCCGACAGCTTGAGCCCCGCCTCGCAGCCGCCCAGGGCGGCAATCAGGGTCAGGTCGTTGCTGTCGCCCAGGTGGCCGATGCGGAACATCTTGCCCTTCGCCTTGCCCAGGCCCGCGCCCAGGGAGAGATCGAAGCGCTCCTCGATAAGCTTACGCACCGCGTCGGCGTCGACCCCCTCGGGCATCGCCACGCCGGTCAGCACCGGCGAGTGGACCGCCGGGTCCAGGCACTGGATCTCCAGCCCCCAGGCTTCCACGGCGGTGCGCACTCCCGTCGCCCAGCGCCGATGGCGG
>DATHXP010000196.1:0-2980 GCA_035459605.1 Halomonas sp.
GGACGAAGCAGTCGAGTCGGGCGACAAGGTATACGTGATGCTGCATGAGGATAGCGGCGAAGCAGGCACCTATGAGTTCGGGCCTGAAAGCAGCGACGTCGACCTGCCGACCACCTACGACGGCAAGGCGATTATCGTCCCCATGGAGATCAAGTAGATCCGGCGCCGACAACCAGTCACGCCGGCGTCAGCCAATCCCCAAAGGCGCTCAAGTCATCGCTCAGCTCGCCGCGCGTGACGCGCTGGTAGAGCCGCTGCAGGCGAGCGGTCAGCGAGCCCTCGGCAATCGGCTGCCCTACCGGCGGGACGCCGGCCCGAGCGCCAATATGGCGGCCATCGAGTTCGCGCAGCGGCAGAATCTCGGCGGCGGTGCCGGTGACAAAGGCCTCGTCGGCCAGATACAGCTCGTCGCGGGTGATGCGCCGCTCGACCACCTCGATGCCCAGCACCTCCCCGGCCAGACGAATCACGCTGTCGCGGGTGATGCCCTGCAGGCAGGAGGTGATCTCCGGCGTATGCAAGGCGCCGTCGCGCAGCAGGAAGACGTTGGCCGCCGACGCCTCGGCCACATAGCCTTCCGGATCGAGCATCAGCGTCTCGTCGAACCCCGCCTTGACCGCGGTATTGAGCGCCAGCATCGAATTGACGTAGTGGCCGTTGGTCTTGGCGCGGCACAGGCTGATATTGACGTGATGACGCGCCCAGGAAGACGTCAGCGCGCGCAGCCCGATAGCCGCCGCCTCGGGCGAAATATAGCTGCCCAGATCCCAGGCGGGAATCATCACATGGGTCGATAGGCCCTGAGCGCGCAGCCCCATGCCCTCGGCCCCCAGATACACCGTGGGCTTGAGGTAGGCGCTGGCCAACGCGTTGCGCTTCAGGCACTCACGCTGCGCCTCGATCAGCTCATCGGCGCTGAAAGATAACGGTATATCCAGGGCGTGGGCGCTATCCAGCAGGCGCCGGGTATGCTCTCCTACCCGAAAGAGATGGGTGCCATTTGGCCCCGCATAGGCGCGCACGCCCTCGAAGCAGCCCATGCCGTAGTGCAGCGTATGCGTCAGCAGATGGGTGCGCGCCTCGCGCCAGGGCAGCCACTCGCCGTCCTGCCACAGCCAGCCGTCGCGATCATGTAAAGGTTTCATCCGACTCTCCTGATGTTGGCCGGGACTGATCGGCAAACCAGCGCTCGCGCCAGCCGTCGATCAGCTCGCCCTGGTGCGGCTGCAGCGCCTGATAGCCCCAGGCGGCGATTTCCTCGTTCTGCGGGTCAGGCACCTCGATAGCGCTGCCGGTCAGCGCCTGAATGGCGGCGTGGCCGCAAAACGGCGCGTAGCCCTCGGAATAGCCGCCCTCGTGCACCAGAACCAGGCGGCCGTCACAGATGCGCTCGGCCAGCGTCTTGAGCTGGCGGGTCATGGCGCCGAAGGCGGCGCTGTTGAGCAGCATCTTGCCCAGCGGGTCCTTGGCGCAGGCGTCATAGCCGCAGGCCACGATGATCAGCTCGGGCGCAAAGGCCTCGAGCGCCGGCAGCACCAGACGGCGCATGGCGTAGTCGTAGGCGCCAATCCCGCAGCCCGGCGGCAGCGGCAGATTGAGATTGGCTCCCCGCCCGGCGCCCTCGCCCTGCTCCTCGAAAAAGCCGCTATCCAGCGGATAGTTCTGCGCCTGATGCAGCGAGACGGTAAAGACTTCGGAGTCATTGTAAAACGCCGCCTGCTGGCCGTTGCCGTGATGCACGTCCCAGTCGACAATGGCGACCCGGCGCACCTGGCCCAGCGCGCGGGCGCGCAGCACGGCTATAGGGATATTGCCCAGCAGGCAGAAACCGCGGCCGCGATCCGCCTCGGCGTGATGCCCCGGCGGGCGACACAGCGCGTAGGCGTTGCGCTGCTGGCCTGTGGCCACGGCTTCCAGCGCGGCAATCGCCAGCCCCGCCGACTGGCGAGCCGCCGCCAAACTGCCCGGCATGAAGGGCGCACCGTCGCCGCCGTCGCCCCCGCCCGCGCGCTCGGCGGCCTCGAGAAAGTCAAGATACTCGGCGCTATGGAAGCGCTCGAGATCGTCACGAGTGGCCGGCGCCGGCTTGTGCACCTCCAGCGCATCGATCAGCCCCGAGACCTCGAGCAGGTTCTTGAGGCGCCGCTTGCTCTCGGCGCTCTCCGAAGCCGGCTGCGGCTGGCGAAACTCGCCCGGCGAGGAGAACACGCCGATCGCGCCGAGATCGTGCCAGAAGCAGCGCTCGTGCCAGTAAAAACCGCTGCTCATGTCGATAGTGCTCCTGTTATCTCTGGTTCGTGATGGCCAACTTTGGCGCGTCGCGCCTTACCCTCACTTGAGCAGCGAGGGAATCCAGGTGGAGAGCGACGGGAAGATCACCAGCAGCAATATCACCGCAACGAACGCGAAGTAGAACGGCAGCGAGGCCAGGATCGCCCGCTCGAAGGGCACGTTGGCGATTCGCGCCGCCGTCATCAGCGTCATTCCCACGGGAGGCGTGACGTTGGAGATATTGAGCACCACGATCATCAGGATGGCGAAGTGCAGCGGATCCACGCCGAGCTGCACCATCGCCGGCACCAGCACCGGCGCCACCACCACCAGCGCCGGCAGCACGTCCATCACGGTGCCGATCAGCACCAGCAGCAGGCACACCAGCAGCAGCTGCAGCAGGGTCGAATCGCTGAAGGTGGTAATCAGGCTCGCCGCATCCCGGGCGATGCCGGAGCGGGTCACGAACCAGCCGAGCACCGCCGACGTCGCCAGCAGAAAGAACACCACGCCCGAGAAGCGCACGGTGACGATCAGCGCCTGCCAGATCTTGCGCCAGCTAAGGTTGCGATAGAACACCACGCCGATGACGATGGCATAGACGGCGGCAAAGCCCGAGGCCTCGGTGATGGTGGTCAACCCCGACAGGATGCCGCCCAGAATGATCAGCGGCACCATCATCGCCGGCAGCGCCACGAGAAAAGCCATT
>DATHXP010000197.1:0-4639 GCA_035459605.1 Halomonas sp.
GGGAGCATATCCAGAAGGTGCTGCAGGAGAACGACGGCAATATTTCGGCCACCGCCCGGGCGCTCGGCATGCATCGCCGCACCCTGCAGCGCAAGCTGCAGAAACGCCCGGTGCGGCGCTGACGGTCAAATCTGAGCGTCGCCCCTGGTCGGATCGTCCCGGTCGGACGAATCAGTCAGACGACTTGCTCATGACCGAAGCCATCAGCCGCTGGGCCAGACGACTGCCCTGTTGAAGCGAATCAACATCGCTGAGATCGTCGAGCAGCTCACAGCGCCAGACCCAGTCATCGCCATCCAGCGAAAGCGGCGTCAGCGGATACTCCCCCGATGGCAAGCGCACCCAGCGCACGGTATCGCTTGCCGGGCACTCGCCGCTGCCGGCTGCCGGCACCATCACCAGCGACAGCGACAGCGGCGTGATCAGCGCACCCAGCAGATAATCGCTCGAGGCGTCCAGGCTGACCGATGAGAAACACAGGGCGTCAACGCCCAGCCGCGGATTGTAGCCGGGCGCCTCCTTGGCCTGGCGAAGATAGCGCCGCTCCCAGCTGTGCGCCAGGCGGCGAAGTTCGGCGTACTGCTCGGCGCTCAATGCCCGCATGAAAAGCTCTCCGTGTTGGTTGACACCAGCATAAGCCGCCGCGCCCTGATGTTCGGCACCGCAGGCCGCGGATGCTAGCATGAGAGACCGTCTGACCACAGTTGCCGAATCACTCACAAGGAGCCGCCATGAGCCCCGAGAAGCGTCTGAGAATTGCCACGAACATTGCGCAAAGCGCCGGCCGGATGATCGTCGAAGCGCGGCGCGAGGGCAACCTGCATGAGCGCTACAAGAACGGCCATGAGCTGGTGACCGATGTGGACCTGGCCGTGGACAGGCATATCAGTGCGCAACTCGAAAGCGAGTTTCCCGCTGAGCGCCGCCTCAGCGAAGAGCTCGCCCCACGGCACGACGCCCTGGCGCCGCCCAGCCGCCTGTGGATCATCGACCCCATCGATGGCACCGTCAACTTCGCCCACGGCCTGCGCCACGTGGCGGTGTCCATTGGCTGGTTCGACGGTAGCCGGATGGCGGCTGGCGTGGTCCATGCGCCTTTTCTTGACGAGACCTTCACCGCCATTGCTGGCCAGGGGGCCTGGTGCAACGAGCAGCCAATCTGCGTCAGCCAGGAAAGCGAGCTGTCGCGCTGCCTGGTCGGCACCGGCTTTCCCTATCGCCGTGACAGCCGACCGCCGCTGATGCGACGCCTCACCGCCGTGCTGTCCCGCTGCCAGGACATTCGCCGCAACGGCGCGGCGGCGCTCGACCTGTGCGACGTGGCCTGCGGCCGGCTGGATGCGTACTATGAGAGCGTCTCGCCCTGGGACTTCGCCGCCGGTCTGCTGATCGCTCGCGAAGCCGGGGCGCAAACCGGCCACCTCTACCCGGTTCCCGACGGCATCCCTGAAGATCTGTATGGCGAAAATCTGCTGATCACGTCGCCGGCGATCCATGAGGCGCTGGGTGAACTGCTGCGCCAGGCCGATGCCAGCGACTCAGCGGCTCCGTGACCGCTGCTCAACGCCGTAGTATCCGGCGGCGATAGTCAGCGTGCATAGGCTGATCAGGCCAAGGCTATTGGCTAAAAAAAGCGCCCTGCTTCACAATAGCCGTCAGCTGAATTTTCCGTGTACCCCTTTTATAGATTCCAAGGAGTCAATTAATGTTCGTCGTCATCTTTGGTCGTCCCGGCTGCCCGTTTTGCGTGCGCGCCAAGGACCTGGCAGAAAAACTGGAAAACGCCGAGGCTATCGAAGGCTTTCGCTATATCGACATCCACGCGGAGGGCATCTCGAGAGCCGACATGGAAAAGACCATCGGCAAGCCGGTAGAGACCGTGCCGCAGATTTTCGTGGACCAGACCCACATCGGCGGCTTTACCGAATTCGAACGGTACGTCAGCGACGAGGCGCTGCTGGCTGCCTCACTCAGCGAGTGACACCTCCCCCGCCCGCCGTCTTCAAAGCCGCCTGAAAAGGCGGTTTTTTTATGCTTGCCCTCTCGCCTTCTTGCCTGTTTTTCGCTTCTCGTTGAAAGCACCCACTGCCGACCTGTTTACACTAAAGTCACTTTTCGAGAAAAGCCACACGGCAGGAACAAGAGCATGCAGCGTCAAGAATTCGTCCAGCGGCTGTGGCTGGACCATGTGCACGAGCATCCTGACATCGCCGCCCTGCGACTGTGGCCGATCGAGGCGCCTGCCGAATATCTGGCGCTGCTTACCCTCAGCCATCCCCGCTGGGCCATGCCGCCGCTGGTCAACGCCCTGACCGCCATGGGCTACACCCGCAAACACCGCTACGCCATGGCCGACCGCGGCCTGCTGGCCACCCTGCTCGCGCCCCCCGCGCACGAACCCTGGCTGGTGCTGGCGGAGCTGCAGCTCGATACCCTGTCACGGGCGCCACGTCGCGCGCTGAAATCCCAGGTGGACGCGGCGTGCGCGCCGAAAACCATGGAAATTCTACTGCCCGGCGATATCCGCCGCTGGCCGATGCCCAGCTGGCACGACTATCAAGCGCTCAGCGCCTCGCACCCGCTGGCCGCCTGGCTCTCCCTGCGCGGCCCCCGGCTCCACCACGTGGGATTCGACTGCGAGCGGCTAGGCAAGCCGCTGAACGAACTGGACGCGCTGCTATACCGGGAAGGGATGAACGGCGAGGATGATAGGCATCAGGGCTTTCTGCCGGTATCTTCGCTGCTTGACTACCGCTATTACCGCGCCCGGCCGCGCCGGCTGGCGTTTGCGCAAGGCGATGAACACCGGGTTCATCTAGGGGGACTGGCGCTGGTTCAGAAACAGCTGGCAACCGGCCAGGAGCGCGCTGCCGAAATATTGATGCCGCACCACACGCGCTGCGAACTGGGTTGAGATAGCGCATTGAAGCAAGCCGCCCGATCATGATGATCGAGCGGCTTGAATGCCGCGTCGTCCAACAGTCAGGCGTCGAACGTCATTTCGGGTACATGATCGGGCACCACCAGCTTGCCGGCGGTCTTCTCTACGATCTCCTCGACGCTGACCCCGGGAGCACGCTCCTTGAGCACAAAGGCGCCGTTCTCGATCTCGAGATAGGCCAGATCGGTCAGCACGCGGCGAATACAGCCGGCGCCGGTAAGCGGCAGGGTGCACTTCTCCAGCAGCTTGGACTCGCCGTGCTTGGAGGCATGCGTCATGGTGCAGATGATGTTTTCGGCACCGGCCACCAGGTCCATAGCGCCGCCCATGCCCTTGATCAGCTTGCCGGGAATCATCCACGAGGCGATGTTGCCCTCCTGATCGACCTCGAATGCGCCGAGCACCGTCAGGTCCACGTGACCGCCGCGGATCATGGCAAACGACTCTGCCGATGAGAAGATCGCCGCGCCGGTACGTGCGGTCACGGTCTCCTTGCCGGCGTTGATCATGTCCGGGTCCAGCTCTTCCTCAGTGGGATAGCGTCCCATGCCCAGCAGCCCGTTCTCGGACTGCAGCATCACGTCGATATCCTTCGGAACATAGTTGGCCACCAGCGTGGGGATACCAATCCCCAGGTTGACGTAAAAGCCGTCTTCGAGCTCGCGCGCCACGCGCTGCGCCATCTGTTCACGAGTAAGTGCCATCTTGTTACCTCCTGTCAGGTGTTGAGAAGCCTTGTGCGACGCTCGCGCTCAGCCTTGGTGAACGGTTCGCCTTTCAATGCGCTTCTCGAAACTTCCCTGGATGATGCGGTCAACGTAAATTCCCGGGGTATGGATCTGGTCGGGCTTGAGTTCGCCCGGCTCGACGATTTCCTCGACTTCCACCACGGTGATGCGCCCGGCGGTCGCCGCCATGGGGTTGAAGTTCTGTGCGGTGTTGCGGTAAACCACGTTGCCGTAGCGATCGGCCTTCCAGCCCTTGACGATGGCAAAGTCGCCGACCACGCTCTCCTCAAGAATATAGGGGCGACCGTTGAACTCGCGGACCTCCTTGCCGTCACCGACCGGGGTGCCGTATCCCGTTGCGGTGTAAAACGCAGGGATGCCGGCCCCTCCGGCGCGCATCTTCTCGGCCAGGGAGCCCTGCGGCGTGAGAACAACTTCGATCTCGTCGTTGAGCATCTGCTGCTCGAACATGGCATTTTCACCCACGTAGGAGGCATAAATGGTGCTTATCTGACGGTCCTCGAGCAGCACACCCAGTCCGAAGCCGTCAACGCCGCAGTTGTTGGAGTAGACGGTGAGATCCTTGACGCCACGGCGCTTGATCTCAGCGATCAGGTTCTCGGGAATGCCGCACAGGCCAAACCCGCCTGCGATCACGCTCATGCCATCTTCGATACCTTCCATCGCCTCTTCGTAAGAATTCACACGCTTGTCGAATCCGGCCATCTAGTGCCTCCAGAGTGAAGGGTGCTGTTGAGTGGAAATGTCTTTACCGCTTTAAGCGGTCATCAGGTACGCGTTCAATTCTTGCATTTATTAAATCTTTTTTCCTGCCAATCAATCTGCCCGGTGAATCCATAAGCGTCAAGCAGCTACCCCTGGGCTATTGCAGTTGATCTTGTGACTCGGAGCTGATCCGGCAACAGGTCTGCGAGGGGGCGCTGTGAACCCGTCCATGGGCGCTACCGAC
>DATHXP010000198.1:0-9775 GCA_035459605.1 Halomonas sp.
CCCCGATTCGGGCCCGGTGCATATGGCCAACGCCCTGGATACGCCGGTGGTGGGGCTCTTTGCCACCACCAATCCCGAGCGGGCGGGCCCCTGGCGCTGGCGCGAGTTCGTGGTCAACCGCTATCCGGATGCGGTGCGCGAATACCTGCACAGGGAGCCCGAGGCCCTTCCCTGGGGGCAGCGGGTCCGCCATCCGGATGCCATGTCGCTGATTACGGCCGATGACGTGATCGACAAGCTCGAGGCGGTGCTGGCCGCCTCGGCGAGCCGCAAGCCAACGGAGTCTCCCCATGAAGCTTGACCTGACCGCGCTGGAACACGCTCGCCTGCTGGTGGTGGGCGATGTGATGCTCGACCGCTACTGGCACGGTGCCACCTCGCGGATCTCGCCCGAAGCCCCGGTGCCGGTGGTGCGCGTCGGCGAGGCCGAGGATCGCCCCGGCGGTGCGGCCAACGTGGCGCTCAATATCGCCTCCCTGGGCGCCCGGGCCGGGCTGGCCGGAGTGGTCGGCAACGACGACAACGCCGAGCGCCTGGAGCGCCGCCTCAACGACGCTGGTGTGAGCACTTACTTCGCCCGCAGCGAAGATGTGCCAACCATCACCAAGCTGCGGGTGATGAGTCGCAACCAGCAGCTGATTCGCCTCGATTTCGAGCAGGGTCTGGGGCAGATCGACCCCGCCCAGCTGAGCATGCGGGTCGAAGCGGCGCTGCCCGAGGCCGATCTGATGATCCTGTCCGACTATGGCAAGGGCACGCTGGCCGATGTGCAGGGGCTGATCGCCATGGGCCGTGCGCTTGGCAAACGCGTGCTGGTCGACCCCAAGGGCAGCGACTTCGCCAGGTACCGCGGCGCCAGCGTGATTACCCCCAACCTGATGGAGTTCGAGGCCGTGATGGGCCACTGCCCCGACGACGCCACCCTGGCGTCGCGCGGTGAGGCGCTGCGCGCCGAGCTCGACCTGGAGGCGGTGCTGATCACCCGCAGCGAGAAGGGCATGACGCTGGTCTGCGCGGGCCATGAGCCGATGCACCTGCCGACCCGGGCCCGCGAGGTGTACGACGTGACCGGCGCCGGCGACACCGTCATCGGCGTGCTGGGCCTGGCGCTGGCGGCGGGGCACGGCTGGCCTGAAGCGATGCTGCTGGCCAACCTGGCCGCCGGTCTGGTGGTGGCCAAGCCGGGCACCGCGACCCTGTCGATTGCCGAGCTCTACACCGCCCTGCGCGGCAATACGCTGGGCGAATTCGGCGTCATTGAAGAGGGCTCGCTGATTGCCGCCGTCAAGGCCGCCCAGGAGCGCGGCGAACGCGTGGTGATGACCAACGGCTGTTTCGACATTCTGCACGCCGGCCATGTGGCCTACCTGGAGCAGGCGCGCCGGCTGGGTGAACGGCTGGTCGTCGCGGTCAACGACGACGCCTCGGTGGCGCGCCTCAAGGGGCCGGCGCGGCCGATCAACCCGCTGGCGCGACGCATGCAGGTGCTGGCCGGGCTTGGCGCCGTGGACTGGGTGGTACCCTTTGCCGAGGATACGCCCCAGCGGCTGATCGAAGCGCTGCTGCCCGACGTGCTGGTCAAGGGCGGCGACTATCATCCCGAAGAGATCGCCGGAGGCGAAGCCGTGCGCGCCGCCGGTGGCGAAGTGCGCGTGCTCGACTTTGAGGACGGCGTGTCCACCAGCGCCATGATCTCGACCATTATCGACCGCGGGCGCTAGCCAGCCAGTGGCCGCTCACCCTTGGATTCGGCGACTCTACGGCGCCGCGCTGCTGACGCTGTCGCCGCTGGCATGGCGTCGCGTGTGGCGCGAACAGCTGCCGGGGCGCTTGCGCCGCGAGCGGCTAGGCTGTATCCCCGCCACGCCTGAAACTACCGCTGATAGTGAGCGCCCGCTATGGCTGCACTGCGCGTCGGTCGGCGAAGTGCAGGCGGCCAGGCCGCTTATCGAGGCGCTGCGCCGCGCCTACCCTGAACGCCCGCTGGTCATCACCACCATGACCGCCACCGGCGCCGAGCGCGCCCTGGCGCTGGCAAAAGCTACCGACGGCGCGATTCGCCACTACTTCGTGCCGCTGGATTTTCCGCTTGCCGCGCGGCGCTTTGTGACCCGTCTGCGCCCCGCGCTGGCTATCTTCTTTGAAACCGAGCTGTGGCCTAACCTGCTGGCAGCCTGTCGGCGTCGCGGCGTGCCCGTAGCGGTGGTCAACGGCAGGCTCTCGCCGCGCGCCTTTGTCGGCTATCGCAGAGTGCGGCGCCTGATGGGGGATGCGCTCTCCCATGTGGACTGGCTGGGCGCCAAGTCTGAAGAGGACGCCGAGCGCTTCCGCTGGCTGGGCATGGCCGCTGGAAAAACCCGGGTCACCGGCTCGCTGAAATTTGATATCGACACGGATGACAAGGCCTTGGAGGTAAGTAAGAGCTTGCTGTCATCGCTGCCGAAGCGCCCGGTGTGGGTCGCCGGCTCGACCCACCCCGGCGAAAATGAACGGCTGCTGGCGGCCCATCACCGGCTACGCGAAAGGCTGCCCGATGCGCTGCTGATTCTGGTGCCGCGCCATCCCCAGCGCTTCGAGGCGGCGGCACGGCTGTGCCGCGCCGCAGGCTTTACGCTGGCGCGCCGCTCCCGAGGCGAGCTGCCCGAGGCCGACACGGCGGTCTACCTGGGCGACACCATGGGCGAGCTGCAGGCTCTGTACGGCGCCGGGCAGCTGGCCTTCGTCGGCGGCAGCCTGGTGCCGGTGGGCGGCCACAACCTGCTGGAACCCGCGGCTTTCGGCGTGCCGGTGATCAGCGGCCCCCATCTGACCAATTTCAGCGACGTGGCCGAGGTCATGCGCGACGCCGAGGCGCTGGTCGAGGTGAAGGATGAAGCGGCGCTGGCAGCAGCGCTGCTCCGCCTGCTGAGCGACGAGAGCGCTCGACGCTCGCTGGGCGACGCCGGCCGGCGCGTGGTGGAGGCCAACCGCGGCGCGCTTAAGCGCACCATGGCCGGGCTTGAAGCGCTGCTGCCAACGAACGTTTAACCGTACTCCTGCGACAGCCTCGGGCGCCTAGCGGCGCCCATCGCGGCCTGAAGGCCGCTCTTACAAATGCATTTAAAACAACGACATGAGAGGGCTTTGTAGGAGCAATCCTTGGATCGCGAAACCGCCGCGCAGCGGCGACGGGGTTGGATGCTATTGCCGCGTCAGGCCGCGGTTATTCTCTCCACGCCCTCTTTGCCGCCGAGCAGCAGCACGTCCGCGCCCCGGGCGGCGAACAGGCCGTTGGTGACCACGCCGACGATGGCGTTGATCCGCGCCTCCATGGCCAGCGGGTCGTCGATCGGGAAGTCAAAGCAGTCGAGTATCTGGTTGCCGTTATCGGTCAGCGTGCCCATGCGGTAGACCGGGTCGGCGCCCAGCTGCACCAGCTCACGCGCCACATAGGAGCGCGCCATGGGAATGACCTCGATCGGCAGGGGGAAGTTGCCCAGGCGTTCGACCCGCTTGGACGCGTCGGCGATGCAGATGAAGCGCTTGGCGCAGGCGGCCACCACTTTCTCGCGGGTGAGCGCGGCGCCGCCGCCCTTGATCATCTGCAAGTGAGCGTTCACTTCGTCGGCGCCGTCCACATAGACGGGCAGCGTGCCGATGTCGTTGAGCTCGAAAACTTCGATATCGTGGTCGCGAAGGCGCTCGGCGCTGGCCTCGGAGCTGGCCACGGCGCCGCGAAAGTCGCTGCGCAGCTTGGCCAGGCGGTCGATGAAAAAGTTGGCCGTGGAGCCGGTGCCGATGCCGATGACGACGTTGCGCCCAAGCAGCGGGCGGATCTCGCTGATGGCGGCCGCGGCCACGGCGTCCTTGAGTTCGTCCTGAGTCATGGGGGAGCTCGCTTGTGCGATGAATGGCGAATGCGCGTATTATAAGCCAGCCAGCCCCGGCGTGCTGGACGGCGAGGTGATGTCAGTGCTACCAATAGGGGTTTACTTTCCAGTAGTCGCACCCAGCCGCATTCGCGGCCTGCTCGCGTTACCCATCGGGATACCAGGATGCTCGAAGCCACCGTCAAGAAGATTCTTCAGGCCCATGTCTATGAGGCCGCCTGCGAAACGCCTATTTCGCCGGCCCCCTTCCTATCACGCCGATTCAACAATCAGATCCTGATCAAGCGCGAGGACCTGCAGCCGGTTTACTCGTTCAAGATTCGCGGCGCCTACAACAAGATGGCGCAGCTGAGCGAGGAGCAGAAGGCCAAGGGCGTGATTGCCGCCTCGGCGGGCAACCACGCTCAGGGATTGGCCATGGCGGCCAAGCTGATGGGTGTAAAGGCCGTCATCGTCATGCCGCGCATCACGCCCGAGATCAAGGTGGCAGCCGTGCGCGCCCGGGGCGCCAGGGTCGTGCTCAAGGGCGACGCGTTCTCGGCCGCCGCCGAACATGCAAAAGCGCTGGTGGAGGAGCACGGCTACACCTACATTCCGCCCTTCGATGATATTGACGTCATTGCCGGTCAGGGCACCGTGGGCATGGAGATCCTGCGCCAGCACGCCGGGGCGCTGGACGCCATCTTTGTGCCGGTGGGCGGCGGCGGCCTGATCGCCGGCATCGCCGCCTACGTCAAGTACCTGCGCCCCGAGATCAAGATCTTCGGCGTTGAATCCGAGGACAGCGCCTGCCTCAAGGCGGCCATCGAGGCCGGCGAGCGTGTGGTGCTGGACCAGGTCGGCGTGTTTGCCGAAGGCGTGGCCGTGGCGCAGATTGGCGAGGTGCCTTTCAATCTGATGCGCGACCTGATCGACGGCGTCATTACTGTCACTACCGATGAGATCTGCGCGGCGGTCAAGGACACCTTCGAAGACACGCGGGGGCTGGCCGAGGCTTCCGGCGCGCTGGCGCTGGCCGGACTCAAGAAATACATCCAGCAGAACGCAGTCGAAGGCCAGACGCTGCTGTCCATCAACTCGGGCGCCAACACCAACTTTGATCGCCTGCAGCACATTGCCGAACGCACCGAGCTTGGCGAGCAGCGCGAAGCGATTCTGGCGGTGGTGATTCCTGAAAGACCCGGCAGCTTCAAGAAATTCTGCCGCGTCATCGGCAAGCGCATGGTCACCGAGTTTGCCTACCGCTATGCCGGTGATGATCAGGCGCATATTTTTGTCGGTGTCCAGGTCAAGCCGGGTGGAGAAGATCGCCAGGCGGTCATCGATCGGCTGCGCGAGGCCGACTATCCGGTGGAAGACCTGACCGACAACGAGCTGGCCAAGCTGCACCTGCGCCACCTGGCCGGCGGCCGGCCCCAGCAGCACTTCGAGGAAGAGGTCTATCGCTTCGAGTTCCCCGAGCGTCCGGGTGCGCTGATGAATTTTCTCACCCATTTGCCTCAGGACTGGAATATCTCGCTGTTTCACTATCGCAACCACGGCGCCGCCTATGGTCGGGTACTGGTGGGCATGCAGGTGCCTAACGGTGATCGAGCCAACGTCGAAAGCTATTTCGAGGCTATCGGCTATCGCTTCTGGAAGGAGTCAGAGAATCCCGCCTACCGTCTATTCATGGCTTGAACGGTGTGCAAGCGCCCGTTTTCCTTCTCGTTGCGCGCCTTGCTTACCTGTGGCCAGAGGATTTTCGTAAAGGAGCATCAGCCAGGATCACGCCTGAAAAGATGTTTTTTCTAATATCTCATGGGTGATGGTTGTCATGCCTGTGTACATTGTTTAGTCTGCCGACTGGGTCAGCCAAGCGCGTTGATCCCTTATTCTACTGTCAGACTTATTCATGAGATATTAAAGGATCGTCGACGATGAACCGTAAACCCGACATGATCATGATTCTTGCGATGGTCTTCGCTGTCGGTGTCGTGGCCACAGGCTATGCCCAAGCCCTGGTTGGCTGAACCGTTTGAGTGAGCCGGTCGGATAGGCCGTCGATAGGTCGGCCCCCCTCTGTCAGGATGACCTATTTGATTGCCGAATTAATAGGCGAGAGCGTCAGCGGCGTCCGGGAATCACCAGCCGCCGATCGCTGACAATGACGTCCAGCGGCACATCCCAGGGTGCCGTGGGCAGGCGCTCGACGCCCTGGCAGTCATGGGCCACGCCAATCAGCCGGGGCCGGGGGCTGCCTCGCCGGGTAGCGGCCAGGGTGCGATCATAAAAACCCCCGCCCATGCCCAGGCGCTCGCCATTCTCGTCAAAACCGACCAGCGGCAGCAGGATCACGTCCAGCGCCCACACTGGGCGACGACGAGCGGTGTGGGCCGCATGCCGCGTGCAGGGTTCAGGAATGCCGAAGCGGTTGGCCACCATGGGTGTGCCCGGGTGGTAATGCACGAACCACAGGCTGTTCTCGGCCAGCGGCTTGAGTACCGGCAGGTAGGCGTGAGCGCCGCGGCGCTTCAGCCAGGGCAGCAGGTGAGTGGGGTCGATTTCGCCGTCGTTGGGCAGATAAAGGGCCAGGTGGCGGGCGCGCTGAATCTCGGGCAGCTGGCGCAGGCGTCGCGTCAGCCGCACGGCGGCTGCGCGTTGCTGCGTGGGGGTAAGTGATCGGCGCTTGGAGCGTAGGGTGCGTCGCAGGGCGCGACGATTCTGATCGCAGATTTGCGGCAACGCTGGCGTTGAGTCCTGCTGTCTTGTCATCCGCGCTGTCATCTTGAAATAGGGTTCCCCAAGGTGCCGCTGCCGTTCTGGCCCTTGAACCCTTGGTTCAAGGTGGTGGCCAGCAGTCGAGCCGTCAGGCTTTCCGTCGCACGGACATGCACACGGGCTCGGCTAGCTATTGGCCTCCAGGGTACTGCGCATAGGCTCGAGGGACGATGAACGACTGGCAAACACCCCAGGGAACGACTTCATTCTAACAGAACTGCCGGCGGTACCAAAATCGAGCGATGCTAGCGGTCAGGATGCTTGGCCAGCGCGCGTTCCAGGCGCTGGTTGAGCTCGGTCAAACTTTTCTCGCCGGCGCGCTGCTCATCCAGCACGTCGAGCAGCTCATTGGCGATGTTGAGCGCGGCCATGATGGCAATACGCTCGCGATCAACTACCTTGCGCTGTGAATAGATGCCTTGCATGGCGCGATCCAGATAGCGTGCGGCGCGGTCCAGCTTGTCCTGCTTGTCCTCGGGGCAGGCGATGACATACTGCCTGTCCAGCAGGGTGATTTCGGTGGTTGGCCGCTGGGCGTCGGTCATTGGGGGCTCCGGCGTGGGCCGCGGACGTGGCAACCGGAAGGGTGCGCGTCCCGGGGGCCCGATGCGTTAACATCACGGGTGGAACTTCGAAGCCACTATAAGAGAGCCGTTCGGGCGCGGTCAACGCACCGTGCGGCCTCGCAGCACGGATATTCTCATGTCGCTGATCAATGAGCACCACGATTTCTCCTCAATTGCCGATATTTTTTTGTTGCATGGCAGCATGCAGTCGCCGGCCTTTCTCGACGGCCGGCTGAGCGCCGGGCTGGCGCTGCATGACCTCAGCGCCGAGGCCTGGCTCGAGAGCGTATGCCTGAGCCTGGGCGTGGAGCAGCCCCGCGACCCGGCGTCGGCGGAGCGCCTGCTGGGCTGGCGGCGTCAGTCCCTGGACGCCCTGTCCGGCAGCGATCTGAACTTCGAGCCGCTGCTGCCCGATGAGCTGTTCTCCCTGGCGGAGCGGGCGCAGGGCCTCAAGGAGTGGACGCTGGGCTTTCTCGAAGTGGTGGACGATGCCGGAAAAGAAGTAGCAAAACGCTGGTCGAGCGATCTGCGTGAAGCCATCGACGACCTGCGCGCGCTTGGCGACATGGAGACCGATATCGACGACAGCGCTGAAAATGAAGGCGACCTGTTCGCGCTGACCGAGCACGCCCGCATGGCGGCGATGCTGCTGTACACCGAGCAGCATCCGGGCCTGCCCCAGGTCGAGCGCCCCGACGCCTCGCAAAAGCCCCACTGAGCGAGGCGTGTCGCTGACTTTGAGGCGTGAATAGCAAAGCAGAGCGTAAATAGTAATTAGCCTGGCGTTTATTACGTAATTACACTATGTCCGGAGGCGCGTCATGCGCGACGATGAGCAGGGATCAACAGCCCAAGCCCAGCGAGTCGATGTGGCTATCATCGGCGGCGGCCTGGTCGGGGCGAGCCTTGGCTGTGCGCTGGCAGGTCTTGTCGAGCGCCATCGCCTGAGGGTGGCGGTGATCGAGGCGGCGCCGCTGCCGTCGGGCGCGCAGCAGCAGCGCTGGCAGCCCAGCTTCGATGCGCGGGCTAGCGCCATCGCCCTGGGGTCAGCGCAGCACTTTACGAATCTGGGCCTGTGGGACGCCATGGCCGAGCAGGCCACGCCCATTCGCTGCATTCACGTCAGCGAACGCGGCCGTCTGGGGGCGGCGCGCCTGCGCGCCGACGAGCTGGATCAGCGGGCCATGGGCTATGTCATCCCCAACGCCTGGATGGGCCAGGTGCTGCACCGCCGGCTGGCCGAGCTGGCGCTGGACTGGCACTGCCCGGCGCGGGTCGAGGATATCCGGCCGGTGCCGGCCGGGCACCGCCTGACGCTGTCCGACGGCAGCCGCCTGGAGGCGGGGCTGACGGTGCTTGCCGACGGCGGGCGCTCGGGCCTCAAGGAGACGCTGGGCATTCAGAGCCGCGAGCGCGGCTATGATCAGGTGGCGCTGATTACTATCGTCGAGGTCAGCCGCCCCCACAACGGCATCGCCTACGAGCGCTTTACCGACGAGGGCCCCATCGCGCTGCTGCCGATGCGCGGCCAGTCCATGGTGCTGATCTGGACGCACGAAACAGGCACCGAACAGGCGCTCCTGGCGCTGCCCGATAGCGACTTCCTCGCGTCGCTGCAGGCGGCCTTCGGCGATCGTGCCGGACGCTTCCGGCGCGTCGGCCAGCGCCACGCCTATCCGCTCAGCCTGATCACCGCCGAGGAAACGGTGCGTCCGGGCCTTGCGGTGCTCGGCAACGCCGCCCATGCCCTGCATCCGGTGGCCGGGCAGGGTTTCAATCTGGCCCTGCGCGGCGTCATGGACCTGGTGGCGGCGCTGACCGAGGGGCTCGAGCAGGGCGAGCGCCCGGGCAGCCTGGCTACCCTGCACGCCTTTGAGGCCCGGCGCGACGGCGATCGCCAGGCCGTGATTCGCTTCAGCGATGGCCTGATTCGCCTGTTTGGTATCGATCACGCGCTGCTGTCCCACGCCCGGGCGGCGGGACTGGTGGGCTTCAATCTGACGGGGCCGCTCAGGCATGGCCTGGCGCGACGCGCCATGGGCGTACTGCGATCAGCGACACGGAGCAAGGCGTAATGGGCAACGTTAGAGACAAAGCGCGCGTTACAGACAAAGCGCGCGTTACAGACGAAGCGCGCGTCACAGGCGAGGAGCAGGATGCGCCCGAGGTGGTGATCGTGGGCGGCGGCATGGTAGGCGCCAGCCTGGCCTGCCTGCTGGGCGTCGAGGGCATTCGCGTGCTGCTGCTCGATGCGCGCGAGGCGCCGCTGGATAGCCGGCAGGTTGGACGGGCCGGTCCCGCAGCCAGAGTCAGCGCGCTTTCGCCGGTGTCCCAGCGCCTGCTGGAGTGGCTGGGCGTCTGGTCAAAGGTTGTCGAGCGGCGCGCCACGCCCTACGACGCCATGCAGGTGTGGGACGCGATGGGCAGCGGCGCGGTCAGCTTCAGCGCCGACCAGGCGGGGCTGTCGGTGCTGGGGCACATCGTCGAAAATGAGGTGGTGGTCACGGCGCTGGAGGAGCGCCTGGCCGAGCTGCCCAACGTGCAGCAGCGCTTCGGCGCGCGCGTGGCCGGGCTCGAAAA
>DATHXP010000199.1:0-8281 GCA_035459605.1 Halomonas sp.
CGACGTGACGCTGCCCGGGCGCGGACAGGCCAGCGGCGGCCTGCATCCGGTCACCCGCACGCTGGAGCGTATCGAGGGGCTGTTTACGCGGATCGGCTTCGCGGTGGCCACGGGGCCGGAAATCGAAGACGACTATCACAACTTTGAAGCGCTCAATATCCCCGCCCACCATCCGGCGCGGGGCATGGCGGACACCTTCTATTTCGACGCCACGCGCCTGCTGCGCACCCATACCTCGCCGGTGCAGGTGCGCACCATGCAGGCCCAGTCGCCGCCGATTCGCATCGTCTGCCCGGGGCGGGTCTATCGCAGCGACTCTGATCTGACGCATACGCCGATGTTTCATCAGGTCGAGGGGCTGCTGGTCGATGAAAATATCAGCTTTGCCGATCTCAAGGGCACCCTCGAGGACTTCCTGCACGCTTTCTTCGAGCGCGACGATCTCTCGGTACGCTTTCGGCCGTCCTACTTCCCTTTCACCGAGCCCTCGGCTGAAGTGGATATCGAGTGCGTGATGTGCGCCGGCCAGGGCTGCCGCGTCTGTTCGCACACCGGCTGGCTGGAGGTGTTGGGGTGCGGCATGGTGCATCCGGCGGTGTTTGGGCACGTGGGTATCGATGCGGAGCGCTATACCGGCTTTGCCTTTGGCATGGGGGCCGAGCGGCTGGCCATGCTGCGCTACGGCGTCAATGACCTGCGGCTGTTCTTCGACAACGACCTGCGCTTTCTGCGCCAGTTCGCCTGATCGGTTGCCAGATTAACTACAGCGGATAAGCACAGACAGGAGTTGTCATGAAAGTTTCTGAACAGTGGCTGCGGGAGTGGGTGTCTCCTGCGCTTGACACCCAGGCGCTGGCCGACCAGGTCACCATGGCCGGCCTTGAAGTCGACGGCATCGAGCCGGTAGCGGCAGCGTTCAGCGGCGTGGTGATTGCCAAGGTGCTGGAGCGCGTGCAGCATCCCGATGCGGATAAACTGAGCCTGTGCCAGGTGGACGATGGCAGCGGCGAACCGGTTCAGGTGGTGTGCGGTGCCCCCAACGTGGCGACCGGCCAGAAGGTCGCCTTTGCCCGGGTGGGCGCCGTGCTGCCCGGCGATTCCAAGACCGATGTTTTCAAGATCAGGAAAGCCAGGCTGCGCGGCGCCGAATCCTGCGGCATGATCTGCTCCGCTTCCGAGCTGGGGCTCGCGGAGGAGGTCTCCGAGGGGATTTTGGTGCTCGCCGACGCGGCGCCGGTGGGCAAGGACTTTCGCGCCTGGATGGGGCTGGACGATCATGCCTTCGAGCTGGATCTCACGCCCAATCGCGGCGACTGCCTGAGCGTCAAGGGTCTGGCCCGCGAGATCGGCGTGCTCAATCGTCTGGCGGTCACGGGCCCCGATCTCGCGGCGCTAACGCCGACGCACGATGAAACCTTCGCGGTGCGCGTCGAGGATGCCAAAGGCTGCCCGCGCTACATCGGTCGGCTGATCAAGGGCGTGGACGTGACCGCCGAGACGCCGCTGTGGATGGTTGAGCGGCTGCGCCGCGGGGGCGTTCGCTCCATCGACCCGGTGGTGGACGTCACCAACTATGTCATGCTTGAGCTGGGGCAGCCGCTGCACGCCTTCGACCGCGCCAATCTTCAGGAGGCCGTAGTGGTGCGGCGCGCTCGCCCGGGCGAGCGGCTGGTGCTGCTGGATGGCCAGGAGATCGCGCTGGACGAGTCAACCCTGATCATCGCCGACGAGCAGGCGCCGCTGGCGATTGCCGGTGTGATGGGGGGCGAAGATTCCGGCGTCAATGCGGCCACGCGCGACATCTTCCTTGAGTCGGCGCATTTTTCGCCGCTGACCGTTGCCGCGCAGGCGCGCCGGCATGGCTTGCATACCGATGCCTCGCACCGCTTCGAACGCGGCGTGGACCCAAAGTTGCCCCGCCAGGCCGCCGATCGCGCGACGGCGCTGCTGATGGATATCGCCGGCGGCGAGCCCGGCCCTCTGGTCGAAGCCGGCGAGGTGGCGCACCTTGCCGATGAAAGGCGCGTGGTGCTGCGCCGTGCGCGTCTCGACCAGGCGCTGAGCAAGGCGCTCGACGGCGCCGAGGTGGTCGAGATTCTCGAACGCCTGGGAATGGAAGTCGAGAGCGACGAAGATGGCTGGCGCGCCCGGGTTCCCAGCTGGCGCTTCGATATCGCCATCGAAGAAGACCTGATCGAAGAAGTGGCTCGAATTCACGGCTATAACCGGCTGCCGGCGCGGCGCCCCCAGGCGCGCCTGGGGCTGAAGGCCGACGACGAGGCGCGTACGCCGCTGGGGAGGCTGCGGCGTCAGATGGTGGCTCGCGGCTATTTTGAAGCGGTGACTTACAGCTTTGTGGCGCCGGAGCTGCAGCAGGCGCTGCTGCCGGAGGCGCTATCGCCGGCGCTGGCCAACCCGATTTCCAGCGATCTGGCGGTGATGCGTGCCAGCCTTTTTCCGGGGCTGGTACGCGCGCTTAAGTACAACCTCAACCGCCAGCAGACCCGGGTACGCCTGTTCGAGACCGGACTGGTGTTCAAAGGTGAGCTCGACGCGCTCGACCAGGTGCCGATGATTGGCGGCCTGGCCTGCGGCTGCCGCGATGTGGAGGGCTGGAGCGGCGCTCGCGAGCAGGTCGACTTCTTCGATGTGAAGGGCGACGTGGAAAGCCTGCTGGCCATGGGAGGCGATGCCGACGCCTGGCGCTTCGAGGCCGCCGAGCACCCGTCGCTGCACCCCGGGCAGAGTGCGCGGCTGCTGCACCGGGGCGCGGAAGCCGGCTGGATCGGCACCCTGCATCCGGCGGTGCGCGGCAAGCTTGGCCTCAAGGTTGATGCGGTGCTGTTCGAGATGCGCCTCGATGCGCTGACCGAAGGCCGCGTGCCGGCGTTCGCGCCGCTGTCGCGCTTCCCCGAGGTGCGGCGCGACCTGGCCTTCACCGTTGACGAATCCTGCCCGGTTCAGGCGCTGCTTGATCTGGTTCGCAAAGGCGGCGGTGAATGGCTGATAGAGGCGCACCTGTTTGATGTCTATCGGGGGCAGGGGATTGCCGAAGGGCACAAGAGCGTGGCCCTGGGCTTGACCTGGCAGCATCCTTCGCGCACGCTAAACGATGAGGAAATCAATCAGTTGGTCGAAACCATCGTCGATACGGCACGGCAGGAACTGGGGGCGCAGCTGCGTGAATGACCCCAAAGCGAGGTTCGACCGTCAGCGCGAGGAAAGCGACATGGGAACCCTGACCAAGGCCGAACTGGCCGAACATCTGCATGAGGAGCTGGGCCTCTCCAAGCGAGAGGCCAAGTCAATGGTGGAGGCTTTCTTCGAGGAAATTCGCGCGACGCTGCGTGAAAACGAGCAGGTCAAGCTCTCCGGGTTCGGCAACTTTGATCTGCGCGACAAGCGCGAGCGGCCTGGCCGCAACCCGAAAACGGGAGAAGAAATTCCGATTTCGGCGCGGCGCGTCGTCACCTTCCGACCCGGTCAGAAACTCAAGAGCCAGGTCGAAAAGCCGGACAGGGATCCGCGCTAGCGTCCAGCCGTTGATCTTCGATGTCACATGCCGGCGCTGCCTGGAGGCGGCGCCGGCATGTTTGGAGCGGTCTGCGGGTGCCTACCCAACGCCTTTCTCCAGCACCCAGGTGATGATCACCTTGAGCACATAGCCGAGCATGCCGGCACCGAGCACCACGAACAGCATGAGGGTGCCGAAGCGCCCGGCATTGGATTTCTTGGCCAGGTCCCAGATGATGAAGCACATGAACAGGATCAGTCCGCCAATCATGATCGGTGTGATCCAGGCTTCGAAGGTCTGTACCATATTGCCTCCGTTACGGGTCAGGGGAGTGCTACATAAAGCCTGACCATTGTACTCGGTCATTAGCGCGCGATGCAGTTTTGCCGGCGATACTGTATATCGCTACCGGCTGCGGCTCACCGGGAGTCGTGTTAGTATCCGACTAAAATACTCAGGTAAGTCCACGCCATGCCCATACTGAAAATCTTTGTCGGCACCATGTACGGCGGTGCTCTCGACGTTGCCGAGCAGGTTCAGCCGCTGTTTGAGCAGGCCGGCTATGCGGTCACCATTTTTGATCAGCCGACGCTGGCGGATCTGCTGGATTCGCCAACCGACCTGGCGCTGTTCTGCACCTCGACGACCGGGTCGGGAGACTTCCCCGGCAACATCATTCCCCTGGTGCGCGAGCTCAATGACACCGGTCCGTCGCTTTCGGAGCTGCGCTACGGCCTGATTGCGCTGGGCGACAGCTCCTACGTGGACTCTTTTTGCGGTGCGGGCCGCATGCTGGATGAGCTGCTGCAGGGGCTTGGCGCAAGTCGGCTGGGCGAGCGGCTGGAAATCGACGCCATGGAAACCTTCATGGCCGACGATGAGGCCATTCCCTGGGTTGAAGCGTGGATCAGCGACCAGCAGCTGAGCGTCGCGTGAGCGGGGAGCCGTCCGTCGAGCGAGTCAGCCTGATGGTGGGGCTGGCAGCGCTGATGCTGGCCAGCGTACCGCGCTATCTGGTGGCGGGGCATGAGACCCGCCTGCTGATGGCGCTTGCTCTGGCGGCAGCCGTGACCATCGCCGCGGCCTTCCAGTGGCGTCAGCTGATGACGCCGGCGCGTCGGCGCCTGCCGATCCTGCTGAAGCGGCTGTTCGCCTGCTTCGTTGGCGGAGTGGCCGCCGTCGGCATGTGGCACCTGCTTAGCGGCGGCTGGATCGGCTGGGAGCGGCTGGTGTCCTACGGCGTCGGGCTTGGCCTGCTGGGCTATGCGCTGTGGCTGTGGTGGACGCCACGCGAAGTGAGCGACTGACAGCGCGCCGCATGCTTTCACCTATTGTCTCCGGTCGTTCAGCCAAGGGTGTAGCAGGGCGTGTAGTCGCCCTCCAGCCGCATCCGCCCCTGGGCAACAAATGACGTCAGCAGCTGATCCAGGTGGCTCATCAGCTCGGCCTCGGCGCTGAGCTTGAAGGGGCCGTGGGCTTCGATCAGCCGCACGCCGCGCTCCTTGACGTTGCCCGCAACAATGCCCGAGAAGGCGCGGCGCAGGTTGGCGGCAAGCACGTGCACCGGCTGATCGCGATGCAGGGCCAGGGCGGCCATGGAGTCGTGCGTCGGCTCGAAGGTTTCCTGAAAATCGCGCGCGATGGTCAGTCGCCAGTTGTAGTAGAAGGCGTCCTGCTGCGAATAGCGATAGGCGGTCACGCGGTCGACGCCGCGGCGCATGGTTCGGGCGACCTTGACCGGGTCGTCGATGATGATGCGGTAGTGGCGACGCACCGCTTCGCCCAGGCTGTAGACAAGAAACTCGTCGATGCGCTGGAAATAGTCGGCGGATTCGGCAAGTCCGGTAAAGACGACGGGAAGCTCCATGTCGGCATTGTCCGGGTGCATCAGGATACCGAGCAGATAGAGGATCTCTTCGGCGGTACCCACGCCGCCGGGAAAGATAACGATGGCGTGGCCGAGGCGCACGAAGGCTTCCAGGCGTTTTTCGATATCCGGCATCACCACCAGCTCATTGACAATCGGGTTCGGTGCTTCGCTGGCAATGATGCCGGGTTCGGAAACGCCCAGGTAGCGGCTATCCTTGCGGCGCTGCTTGGCGTGGGCCACGTTGGCGCCTTTCATGGGGCCCTTCATGGCGCCCGGCCCGCACCCGGTGCAGATATCCAGCTCGCGCAGCCCGAGTTCATAGCCAACGGCCTTGGAGTAGTCGTACTCTTCGCGGCTGATGGAGTGCCCACCCCAGCACACCACCAAGCTGGGATCGCGATCGGCCTTCAGGGTGCCGGCCTTGCGCAGGATGTGGAATACCGCATTGGTCGTGCCTTCGCTGGTGTTCAGGTCAAAGCGCCGATGCCCCTGAATTTCATTGTAGACATAGACAATGTCGCGCAGCACCGATGACAGATGTTCGCGGATGCCGCGAATCATGCGTCCGTCGACAAAGGCCTCGGCGGGGGCGCTGGTCAACTTGAGACGCACGCCGCGGTCCTGCTGCTGCACTTCGATATCGAAGTCCGGATAGGCGGCCAGCAAGGCCAGGCCGCTATCGCTGGGTTTTCCGGAACTCAGCACGGCCAGGGCGCAGTTGCGCAGCACGGCGTGCAGACCGCTGCGGGAGGTGTCGTGCAGGCGGTTGACTTCGTGCTGGGATAGAATCTCGAGGCTGCCCTCGGGAGAGATCGTGGTGGATAGGGTATCGGGCATTCAGGGGGTCCGCATCGCTGGTCATTCGGAGTGAAAAGCTACCTTGCCGATGCTATCACGCTGCCGCTGGGGCCGCAGCGCTGCGAGCGTCGCTGTGGTGATAGAATAGCCGTGCCGGCACGGCCAGAGAGGCTTTATGTTCAACGCCCAGTATTTCCGCACCTTCATCACGCTTGTCGAAAACGGCAGCTTCACGCGCACGGCGCAGCGGCTCGGCATGACGCAGCCGGGCGTCAGCCAGCATATCCGCAAACTGGAAGACTATCTTCAAACTCCGCTGCTGGAGCGCCAGGGGCGGCGCTTCATACTGACCGATGCCGGCCGGCGCAGCTACGACTATGCGCTGAGGCTGTTCGCCGAACACGAGCAGTTTCGCCATTCGCTGGATGACGAGAGCCTCGACAGCGGCGAGTGCCGCCTGGCCTCGCCGGGAAGCGTCGGCGTGATGCTGTATCCCTTCATGCTGGGTCAGCAGCAGATGCACAGCGGCCTGACGATCAGCTACAGCTTTACTTTCAATCAGGACATCGTCGCCGAGGTGCTGGCCGGGCGCCACGATCTGGGCATCGTGACCGAGGCCGTGCGCCACCCCGATGTCGACTGCGAGGCCTGGCACCAGGAGCCGCTGTGTCTGGTGGTGCCGGCAGACTTCGCCGGCACCGGGCTGGTCGACCTGATGGGCATCGGCTTTATCGGCTATACCGGAGGCAGCAGCCTGGCCGGCACGCTGCTGCGCCAGAACTTTCCCGGTGAGTTTCGCTCGCTGCGCCACATCCCCAACCAGGGCTTTACCAACGAGGTGGGCATGGTGCTGGATGCGGTGGCCAGAGGCCTGGGGTTCACGGTGGTGTCGCGGCTGGTATTGGAAACCTCGCCCTGGCAGCGCCAGGTCAAAGAGCTGAGCCTGTCGCATCCGCTCAGCGAAACGTTTTATCTGGTAACCCGGCGCGACAGCCGCCTGCCCAGGCGCTATCTGCGCCTGCTGGAAGCCTTTCGCGAACATCGTCAGCAGGAGTGGCAGGCGTTTTGAAACCTTCCTTTTCTTGAGCTGAAAAAAACAGGCCCCGTCTTGGGACGGGGCCTGTTGGTTAGCGCGGTCTATTCATCGCGGTACGCGTCGATGCTCGGACAGGAGCAGATCAGCTGGCGATCGCCCAGCACGTTATCCACCCGGTTGACCGCGGGCCAGTACTTGCCGCCCTTGACCGCCTCGGACGGGAAGGCTCCCTGCTCGCGCGAGTAGGGGCGCTCCCAGTGGGCATCCATCAGGTCGGCCATGGTGTGCGGCGCATTGACCAGCGGGTTGTTGTCCAGCGGCCACTCGCCGGATTCGACCCGCGCCACTTCCTCGCGAATGGCGATCATGGCGTCGCAGAAGCGGTCGATCTCGTAGAGCGACTCCGACTCGGTAGGCTCGATCATCAAGGTGCCGGGCACCGGAAACGACATGGTGGGCGCGTGGAAGCCGTAGTCCATCAGACGCTTGGCGATATCTTCCTCGCTGATGCCGGAGGCCTCCTTGAGCGGACGAATGTCGACGATGCATTCGTGAGCCACATAGCCCTTGCGGCCCTTGTAGAGCACCGGGTAGTGATCGCCAAGGCGGGCGGCGATGTAGTTGGCACCGAGAATGGCCAGCTCCGAGGCTTCGCGCAGCCCGCGAGCGCCCATCATCTTGATGTAGGCCCAGGAGATCGGCAGGATCGAAGCGCTGCCGTAGGCCGCCGCCGCTACCGCGCCGGCATCGGGCTCGACGCCCTCCAGCGGGGTGACCACGTGGTTGGGCACATAGGGCGCCAGGTGAGCCTTGACGCCGATGGGCCCCATGCCCGGACCGCCGCCGCCGTGGGGAATGCAGAAGGTCTTGTGCAGGTTGAGGTGCGACACGTCGCCGCCGAAGTCGCCGGGGCGCGCCAGGCCGACCATGGCATTCATGTTGGCGCCGTCGATATACACCTGGCCGCCGTGCCGGTGAACGATGCTGCAGGCCTCCCTGACGCCTTCCTCGAACACGCCGTGGGTCGAAGGGTAGGTCAGCATGATCGCCGACAGGGCGTCGC
>DATHXP010000200.1:0-9523 GCA_035459605.1 Halomonas sp.
TTGCCGTCGACCAGCTGACCCATGGCCCTGTCGTAGCTGCCGCGCGCCCCGTCCAGGCGCTTGCCGACGTCCTGCATGCTTTCCAGAAAGGTGCGCAGCTTGGCGTAGAAACGCTCGGCGCGCCGCGCCAGCTCGGCGCTGTGGCGGCTCTGGTCCTCGTGGCGCCACAGCTGACGCACGATGTTGAGGCTGGTGAGCAGGGTAGTAGGAGTGGCGACCAGGACGTTGCGCTCGATGGCGCGCTGAAACAGGCTCTCGTCGTACTTCATGGCGGCCACGTAGGCCGACTCCACCGGAATAAACATCACCACGACCTCCGGTGAGTTCAGCCCCGGCAGGTCGTAGTAGTGCTTGTCGGCCAGCTCCTCGATGCGATCGGACACCGCCCGGCTGTGCTCGGCCAGGGCCTGGCGGCGAGTGAGATCGTCTTCGGCGTTGACGTAGCGCACGTAGGCGACCAGCGAGGTCTTGGCGTCGATCACCAGGTGGCGGCTGCGCGGCAGATAGACAACGGCGTCGGGGCGGCGGCGACCCTCTTCGGTGGTGAAGCTTGGCTCGCGGCGATAGTCCGTGCCGGGGCGCAGGCCGGCGCCATCCAGCACGTTCTCGAGCATCAGCTCGCCCCAGTTGCCCTGGATCTTCTTGTGGCCCTGCAGGGCGTCGCTCAGGCGGCTGGCCTGATCGGTGATCTCGCGGTTGAGCTGCTGAAGCATCTGCAGCTCGGTGCGCAGGCTGGCGTGCTGCTGGGTGTCCTGATGGTGCAGGGTCTCGATTTTTTCGCGAAAGCCGCGTATTTCGCTGTGAATGGGTTTCAGCAGGCCGTGGATGTTCTTTTCGGAGAGCTCGCCGAAGGCCCTGCCCTTCTGCTCCAGCACCTCGTTGGCCAGGCTGGCAAACTCCTGCTTGAGCTGGGCACGATGGACGTCGAGCTGTTCGCGCTGCTCACGGAAGTGCGCCTCCTTCTGCTCCAGGGTCGTGGTTAGCCGCTGGTGCTCCTGGGTCAGCGCCAGGTGTCGATCGCGCAGCGTCTCCAGCGCCCGGTCGGTGGCGGCAAGCTGTTCGCGCAGGGAGGCGACCTGCTGCTGGTGATGCTCTTTCAATCCCTGCTCGCTGCGCTGCTTGCCGTGCAGCGCCTCGTGCACGGCGGCCAGCTCGGCGTCGCGCTCGGCAACCGCGCCGCGCCACTGGCCGAGCAGGGCTTCCTGCTCGCTTTGCTGGCGCTGCCGCTGGCGCTGCGCCCAGAGCAGCGTGAGGAGCCATCCGCTCAGAGCGCCGATCGCCAGGGGGATGGCAATGGGCGCGTAGGGGGCGAGAAGCGCGAGAGAGGCGGGATCAAGAGTCATGGAAAGGGTCGCTTCCTGGCCGTGGGCAGCATGAACAGTGCCGGCAGCGTGGCTTGCCGATGAAAAGGTTAATGTACGCTCATGATAATCAATTATCTGTACAGATAACCAGCTGCCTTCTTTGCCGGGTCGCGGCCCTGCCTTTGCGCCCCGCGCCCCAGCCGGTAGAATGACAGGGTCTTTGGTGATCCGGCATGGCGCGCTTGTCTGCCGGGCCGATCTTCCCGGCATGCCACCGCCCCTACTGCAAGGATTCTGCGCCGCATGAGTTATCAGGTTCTGGCCCGCAAATGGCGGCCGCGCACCTTCCATGAGCTGGTCGGACAGGACCACGTTCGGCGCGCCCTGGTCAACGCCCTGGATCAGGGGCGTCTGCACCATGCCTACCTGTTCACCGGCACCCGCGGGGTCGGCAAGACGACGCTGGCGCGGATTCTCGCCAAGTGCCTGAACTGTACCGCCGGCGGCACCGGAAGCGAGGGCGTGACCTCCACGCCGTGCGGCGAGTGCCCGAGCTGTCAGGCTATCGACCAGGGGCGCTTTGTCGACCTGATCGAGGTCGATGCCGCCTCGCGCACCAAGGTGGAAGACACCCGCGAGCTGCTCGACAACGTGCAGTATCTGCCGACCCAGGGGCGCTACAAGGTGTATCTCATCGACGAGGTGCACATGCTCTCCACCAGCAGCTTCAATGCGCTGCTCAAGACCCTGGAAGAGCCGCCGTCCCACGTGAAGTTTCTGCTGGCGACCACCGACCCCCAGAAGCTGCCCGCCACGGTGCTGTCGCGCTGCCTGCAGTTCACCCTCAAGCATATGCCGCCGGAGCGGGTGGTGGGCCACCTTTCCCAGGTGCTCGACGCCGAGCAGGTGTCCTTCGAGGAGAGCGCGCTGTGGCTGCTGGGCAAGGCGGCGCAGGGCTCGATGCGCGACGCCATGAGCCTGGCCGATCAGGCCATCGCCTTTGGCCAGGGCGAGGTGCGTCACGCCGACGTGGCGGCCATGCTGGGAACCCTGGATCAGCGGCACGTGCTGGCGCTGGTCGAGGCGCTGGCCGACGTCGATGCGTCGCGGCTGCTGGGCGAGGTGGCTCGCCTGGCCGAGCAGGGGCCGGACTTTGCCGGCGTGCTTGACGACGTGAGCGGCGTGCTGCACCGCCTGGCGATCGCCCAGATGGTGCCCGAGGCGGTCGACAACAGCCACGGCGATCGCGATGAGCTGCTGGCGCTGGCGGCGCGCTTCAGCGCCGAAGATGTTCAGCTCTACTACCAGATTGGCGTACAGGGGCGCGGCGATATGGCCCACGCGCCGGACGCGCGCAGCGCGCTTGAGATGACGCTGCTGCGCATGCTGGCCTTCCGCCCCCAGGGCGTCCCTCGGCCGGCCAGCGCGCCGCTGCCCATGCGCGGGAGGCAGGACACGGGCGACGGCGACAGCGCCGCCGATGGCAAAGAAGAAGCCGGTTCAAAAGAAAAAGAGGAAGCCGGCCCAGACGACGCGGAGCCTCACGCTGGCGCCAAGGCCGAAGCGCGAACGCAGCCCGAACCGCCAGCGGAGCCTGCCGCCCAGCCAGCCCCTGAGCAGGAGTCGCACGCGGCGCCGCCCTGGGCGGAGACTGCGGAGGATCATGAGCACGCCGGCGGCCCTGAGTCTGCGCCGACGGCTGAGTCGGCGCCAGAGGCCGTACCCGAGCCCGAGCCCCAAGCGCCGCAGCAGACGCCGCCAGCGCAGGCGCCGGTCGAGCCGCAGGCTTCACCCGGCCAGGGCAGGACAGCCGGCGCCGAGACGCTGGATCACGGCCGCTGGCTGGCCTGCTTCGAGTCGCTGGGGCTTTCCGGGCTGACGCGCAACCTGGCGGCCCACTGCGTGGTCGAAGAGGATGACGGCAGCCGTCTGGTGCTCCGGCTGGACCCGGCGCTTGCAGCCATGCGCGCCGACGTGCACGAGCGGCGCATTCATGACGCCCTGAGCGAGGCGGGCTATCCCCGCCGGCTGGTGATCGAGGAGGGCGCGCTTCCCGAGGGGTTGGAGACGCCTCGGCAGCAGGCCGACCGTCGAAATGAAGAGCAGCGTGCCCGGGCGCTTGAGGCGCTGCGCAGCGACCCCAATGTGCAGGCATTGAAGAACGCCTTTGGCGCCAAAATAGACGAGGCGTCGGTAAAGCCGCTGTGACGATCGCCGCGCCCGCGCGCCGGGCGCGCTGTATCACGACGCTTTATCGGACGTATCAATCAAGTCAATCAAGAGGAAATCGCCATGCTCAAGGGTGGAATGGGCAACATGATGAAGCAGGCCCAGGAGATGCAGGAAAAGATGCAGCGGGTCCAGGAAGAGATCGCCAAGTCCGAAGTGCTGGGCGAAGCGGGCGCCGGCCTGATCCAGGTGACCATGAACGGCCGCCACGATGTGATCAGCGTCTCGATCGATCCCAGCGTCATGGAGGAGGACAAGGAGCTGCTCGAGGATCTGCTGGCGGCGGCGGTCAACGACGCCGTGCGCAAGGTCGAGGAGAGCTCGCGCAAGCAGATGGAGGAAGTCACCGCCGGCCTGAACCTGCCGCCCGGCTTCAAGATGCCGTTCTGAGGCGGACGGTTGCGACCTTGAACAGAGCTGCGATGAGAACTGCGATAAAAGCCGCTATGGAAAGGTCTTCGCCATGAGCTTTTCTCCCCTGGTAGAGCGCCTGATGGAGGCGCTGCGCGTGCTGCCCGGCGTAGGGCCCAAGACCGCGCAGCGCATGGCACTTCATTTGCTGGAGCGCGACCGCGGCGGTGGCCGGCGGCTGACCGAGGTGCTCGGGCTGGCGCTTGCGCAGGTGGGCTACTGTCGGCGCTGCCGCACGCTTACCGAGGAGGAGACCTGCACGCTGTGCGCCGACCTGCGCCGCGACGACAGCCTGCTGTGCGTGGTCGAGTCGCCGGCCGACCAGTTGGCGATTGAGGAGGCCGGCGGCTATCGGGGACGCTATTTCGTGCTGCACGGGCATCTGTCGCCGCTGGACGGGATCGGTCCCGAGGACGTGGGCATCGAGCTGCTCGAGGCGCGGGTCGCCCAGGGCGGCATTGAGGAGGTGATCCTGGCCACCAACCCCACCGTCGAGGGCGAGGCCACGGCCCACTATATCGCCGCGCTGCTGGCGCCCGGCGGCATCAAGCTGTCGCGGCTGGCCTACGGCGTGCCCATGGGCGGCGAGCTTGAATATGTCGACGGCGGGACCCTGAGTCGCGCCTTTAACGGCCGCCTGCCGTTCGATGGCTAGTGGCCTGTGTGTCACCCCTGTGCATCAACCCGTCGGAACCTTCATGACGCTGAATCCTGAAATTTGCTGGATCGATACTCCCGAGGCGCTGGACGCCGCCTGCGAGGCGGTGGCTGATGCCTCGGTGATCGCGCTGGACACCGAGTTTTTCCGCGAGCGCACCTTTCATCCCGTGCCGGCGCTGATCCAGTTCTGCGCCGGCGGGCCGGCCTATCTGGTCGATCCCACCGCGGTGGCGTGCACCGCGGCGTTTCGTCGGCTGCTTGGCGGAGCGAGCGAAGCAGCGCGCCCACCGGCTCCGCTCAAGCTGCTGCATGCGTCGAGCGAAGACCTGGAGGTATTCGTCCGCTGGAGCGGGGTGGCGATAGCGCCGCTGGTCGATACGCAGATCGCCCAGAGCCTGCTCGGCGAGGTGCCCTCCATGGGCTACCAGAAGCTGGTCGAGCACTGGCTGGGCGAAACGCTGCCCAAGGAGGAGACGCGCTCCAACTGGCTGGAACGCCCGCTCAGCGAGAAGCAGCTGACCTATGCCGCCCTGGACGTGGTCTATCTGCTGGACGTGTGGGCCAGGCAGCGCGATGCGCTGGAAAGGCTTGGCCGTCTGGGCTGGCTCGAGGAGGACTGCGAGCAGCTGTCGGCCCAGGCGGCGCGCAGCGATAGCGCCGACGGCCGGTGGTATCTGCGCCAGCGTCAGCTGTGGCGGCTGTCGGCGCGCCAGGTGGAAGCCTATCGGCGCCTGACGCTGTGGCGCGAGGGCGAGATAAGGCGGCGCGACCTGCCGCGCGGCTGGCTGGTCAGTGACAAGACGCTGTACGCCATCGCCGAGCGGATGCCTGAGAGTCGCCACGCCCTGGCCCAGGTGGAAGGGGTCAATCCGCCGCTGATCAAGCGCGAGGGCGATCGGCTGCTGGCCCTGGTGCAGCAGGCCCGCGAGGCGGACGAGTCGGCGCTGCCCAGGCCGCCAATGTCGCCCATGGAGCCGGCCTTCAAGCGGCGCATGAAGGCCATGAAGGCGGTGGTCAATGCCGATGCCGAGCAGCTCGGCGTGGCGCCCGAGGTGCTGATGAACCGGCGCGATCTGGAGGCGCTGGCCGCGGCGTCGCTGCGCGGCGAGCCCCTGCCGCTGCCCGTCGGCTGGCGCGGCGAGCGGCTGTCCAAGGCGCTTTCCCAAGCACTGAGCGAGGTGGCTGAACAGCAATGACGACCATGAAGGATAAACTGCTGTGCGAGGTGTTTCGCAGCTCGCGCAGGGATGAGATGTATCTCTACGTGGACAAGCAGCGCGGGCTGGCGGATGTGCCCGAGTCGCTGCTCGAGCGCTTCGGCACGCCGCTGCCGGCGCTGACGCTGGTATTGACGGCGGACAGGCCGCTGGCGAGGGTCAGCGCGGCCGAGGTAATGAACGGCATCGCCGAGCAGGGCTTCTATCTGCAGATGCCGCCGGCCAGGGAAGACTACCTGCTGGACCTGTATCGTACACCGACGGAGGCGCGCTACTGATGCGTGAACGGTTCTGGGAGCGCTATACCCTCGAAGAGCTGACCCGCGAGGAGTGGGAGGCGCTGTGCGACGGCTGCGGCCAATGCTGCCTGATGAAGCTCGAGGACGACGACGGCGATCTGGCCGTGCTCGACGTGGCCTGCGAGCTGCTGGATATCGAGACCTGCCGCTGCCGGGACTACGCCAACCGGCTGATTCGGGTGCCGGACTGCCGTCAGCTGACGCCCCAGCGCGCCTACGACTACCGCTGGCTGCCCAAGTCCTGCGCCTATCGGCGCCTGGCCGAGGGGCGCAAGCTGGCGGGCTGGCATCCGCTGCTGAGCGGCGACCCCGAGCGGGTGCACCGCAAGGGCATCAGCGTGCGCAACTTTGCCGTCTCCGGTCGCCTGGTGCCCGATCACGAGCTGGAAAACCATATCATCGCCATCCTGCCGATGGACGACTGACCGCCAAGCCGTTTCGCGCTTGCCCGGCTTGCCGGGAGAGCGCTATAGTGCACCCGTTATTACTTTTCATATATAACGCTTTGCGGGGGGATTGCATGGCCATATCGGGTCGTGGCTGCTGGCAGGGGCTGGTGGTCGGTGGGTTGGCGATGGCGCTGGGAGCAACCGTTCAGGCCGACGAGCGGATACGCCTGCTGGCAGCGGCGTCGCTGACCAACGCCGTCGATGAGGCGCTGGCGCTGTATAGCGAAGCGCACGACGTGGAGGTGGCGTCTGTCTACGCCTCCTCCTCGACGCTCGCCCGCCAGATCGCCAGCGGCGCGCCGGCGGATATCTTTCTGTCGGCCAACACCCGCTGGATGGACTGGCTCGGCGAGCAGGGCGTGGCTCTTAGCGCGCGCAGCAATCTGCTGAACAACCGCCTGGCGCTGATTGCACCGCTGGATAGCCCCATCGAGTCGCTGGTGCCGGGCGAGGGCGAGGCGCTGGCACGGGCGCTGGCCGACGGTGAGAGAATGGCGGTGGGCGACCCGGACCACGTGCCCGCAGGGCTGTACACCAAGGAAGCGCTGCAGGCGCTGGGCGAGTGGGAGGCGCTGGCGCCACGTCTGGCCCGCGCCGACAGCGTGCGCGCGGCGCTGGCGCTGGTGGAGCGCGGCGAAGCGCCGCTGGGCGCTGTTTATCGCACCGACGCCCAGGCCAGCGACAGGGTGAAAGCGCTGGGCCTGTTCCCGCAGGACAGCCACACCGCGATCACCTACCCCATCGCGCTGGTCGGCGAGCCGGCCGGCGAAACGCCAGGCGCCGACGCAAAGGCGCTGCGCGAGTGGCTGGGCGGCGAGCAGGCGCGCGCGGTGTTCGAGCGCCACGGCTTCAGCCCGGTCGCCGCTGGCGATTCCTGAGCCGGAGGCGTGATGCAGCTCAGTCAGGCCGAGCTTGAGGCCATCCTGATCAGCCTGAAGATCGCCGGGGTGGCGGTGGGCTGGATACTGCTTCCCGGCGTCGCCGTGGCCTGGCTGATGGCGCGGCGCGAGTTTCGCGGCAAGGCGCTGCTGGACGGCGTGCTGCACCTGCCGCTGGTGCTGCCGCCGGTGGTGGTCGGCTACCTGCTGCTGGTGGGGCTGGGCACCCGGGGGGTGCTGGGCAGCTGGCTGTATCAGCAGCTGGGCATCCGCCTGCCGTTCACCTGGCAGGGGGCGGCGGTGGCCGGCGGGGTGATGGCGTTTCCGCTGCTGGTGCGCGCCGTGCGCCTGTCGCTGGAGGCGGTGGACCCGGAGCTTGAGGCCGCCGCCGCCACCCTGGGCGCCGGGCGCATGCGGGTGCTGCTGACCGTGACCCTGCCGCTGGCGCTGCCCGGCCTGCTGACCGGCACGGTGCTGGCCTTTGCTCGGGCGCTGTCCGAGTTCGGCGCCACCATCACCTTTGCCTCCAACATTCCCGGCGAGACGCGCACCCTGCCGCTGGCGCTCTATTCGCTGATCCAGATTCCGGGCGGCGAAGCCGCCGCGGCCAGGCTGTGCGTGCTCGCCATTATCATCGCCATGGCGTCGCTGGTCGTCTCGGAGTGGCTGGCGCGCCGCGCGCGGATAAGGCTCCAGGGACGTGACGCAGGACAAGCCAGTGGCTGACGCGCAAGCTTGTGGCCCGCAGCGGCTGACCGTCGACGTCGCCCAGCGCCAGGGGCATTTTCGACTCACCGCCGAGCTTGATCTGCCGCTGCGCGGGGTGACCGCGCTGTTCGGCAGCTCCGGCTGCGGCAAGACCAGCCTGCTGCGGCTGATTGCCGGGCTCGATCGCCTGCAGCAAGGCCGTATCGCGCTGGGCCAGGCGCTGCTTGCCGATAGCGGCCGCAGGGTGCATGTGCCGCCGCACCGCCGCCGCCTCGGCGTGGTGTTTCAGGAGCCGCGGCTGTTTCCGCACTACCGCGTTGCCGGCAACCTGCGCTACGGCATGCCCGGCCATATGGCGAGCCGTTTTGACGCGGTTGTCGAGCTGCTGGGCATCGAGGCGCTACTCGAGCGCTATCCGGCCACGCTCTCCGGCGGCGAGGCGCGCCGCGTGGCGATCGGTCGCGCGCTGCTCAGTGACCCCCGGCTGCTGCTGATGGACGAGCCGCTCAGCGGCCTGGACGCGGCGCGCAAGGCCGAGCTTTTGCGCTATGTTCGCCGCCTCAGCGCCGAGGTGGGCGTGCCGATCATCTACGTCAGCCACGCGCCGGAAGAGATTCTCGAAGTCGCCGATGCGCTGGTGCTGATGGATGCCGGCAAGGTGCTGGCGTCCGGCGACCTGGACGCCATGCTGATGCGCTTCGAGCTGAGCGAGGCGCTGGCCGGCTTTGACGGCGCCAGCCGGCTGGTGGGGCGGGTGCGCGGGCACGATCGGCAGGACGGGCTGACCGAGATCGAGCTGCTCGACGGCCAGCGTCTTTGGGTGCCGGCGCTGGGGGTGGCGCCGGGTCAATCGGTTCGACTGCGGATCCCGGCGCGCGACGTGGCGCTTGCCGTCCGGGGGGCTGACGCCCGGGCGCTGGGCGGGCTGAGCTATCGCAATCAGCTGCATGCCGTGATCGAGGAGGCCAGCCGCCTGCCGGGCCACGCCGCCAGCCTCGAGCTGCGCCTGCGGCTGGGCGATCAGGCGCTACGCTCCCGGGTGACCCGCCAGGCTTGGCGCGAGCTGGGGCTGGCCGTGGGCCAGCCGGTGATTGCGCTGGTGCGCTGCGTGGCCTTTCCTACCGAGCAGGGCGGCGGCCTGCCCGACGAGCGTCACGGCGCCGCTTCGGCTGCCGCTGAGGCAGGCAGTGGTCAGTCTGCTCAATTGGCGCAGCGTTATTAACCCGGCAAGCATTCATGTCGGGTTAATAGCGGTACAAGGATGTACCGCCGCCGGTCGAAAGACCGGCGCGAGACAGCGCAGCACCAGCAGATTCACACATCTGCGCCCGTGTTGCGCTGGCAATAATCAAAAAGGTCAGGATGACC
>DATHXP010000201.1:0-2908 GCA_035459605.1 Halomonas sp.
ATTATGGCGATACCACCGAGCGCGGGCAATTCTTCGTCAGGCCGCCTGCAGGACATGACGCCGCTGCCACCAGGCGTTGAGCGCCAGCGAACCAAGAATGATGGCCCCCCCCAGCGCCAGCCGCGGCAGGTCGGCGTCGCGATTCCACAGCCACAGGTTGACCAGAAGGCCCGCCGGCACCAGCGCATTGTTCATGATCGCCAAGGCGCCCGCATCGACCCGAGTGGCGCCCAGATTCCACAGGAAATAGCCGAGCCCCGAGGCCACGACGCCCAGCCAGGCAAGCACGCCCCACTGAAGCCCCGTGGTGGGGAGCGCGCCGCTGTTCCCCAGCGCAAGAAAGGCCGGAGCGGCCACGGCCAGCGCGCCCAGGTAGAACCAGCCGAATAGCGCATGGCGCGGCAGCGACGCCGGCAGGCTGACCGACAGCCGGCGATAGCCGACCTGTCCCAGGGCGAAACACAGGTTGGCCCCCTGCACGACGGCAAAACCCAGCCAGTAGCCGCCGTCGAGCCCCCGGTAGCGAATCACCCCGGCGCCCAGCACCGCCAGCGCCGCGGTGACCAGATGAAAAAACGTAAAGCGTCGGAACAGCGCATCATCCAGCAGCGCGATATATACCGGCGTCAGCACCGTGAACAGCAGCACCTCGGGCACGCTCAGCAGCAGAAACGACTGATAGAAAAACAGATACATCAGGCCGAGCTGAACCGCCCCCAGCCCCATCAGTATCAGCCGCTGGCGCGTCGACAGCAGCCTCGGGCGAAGAAAGGGCAGAAATACCAGCGCCGCCAGCGCAATGCGCGTCAGCACGGCGAAGTAGCTGTCCACCTGGCCTGCCAGATACGCTCCGATCAGCGAGAACGAAAAGGCCCACAGCGCGGTAACGCCAACGAGATAGCCCACGGTCAACTCCATGTAGATAAAAAGTTGACGCTGATTATACGTATTCTCGTCCCGAGGCCAAGACGAATCGGATCTTGACGCCTGGCTGCAACGCCTGCATGCAACGTCGAGCCGAGCGCCGCGCGCCCAGGCCTTTTAATAATAGCCAGGTGACTGAACACGTATAACAAGGCATCATCAAGCGTACCTGTCGTCGACCGAGGAGAAACGTCATGCCCAGCAGCTCACCCACCATCGTGCGTGACATCATGTCGTATGATTGCTATCGGGTTACGCAGAAGACGTCGATCACCACTCTCGCCGATCGTCTAGCGCACCATCGTCTTCCCGGTGCTCCGGTCGTCGATGAGCACGATCGCCTGATTGGCTTCATTTCAGAGCAGGATGTGCTCGGCAAAGTGCTTGAAAGCGTCTATCTGTACGACGAAGCCCCCCTGGTCGAGGAGCTGATGCGCCACGAAGTGCTTTCTGTGCCACCGACCAAGAGCATCATTGATCTTGCTCAGGAAATGCTCGGCAACAAGCCCAAGGTCTACCCGGTGGCCAAGCAAGGGCGGCTGGTCGGCATCGTCACCCGGCGCGACGTGCTGAGCGCTATTTTGCAGATGCGCACAGCGTAATCTGCAGCGAAGAGCGCAATGCCGCATCGTGGCCAGGAGCCGGCACGCATCGCCTACACTTAAAAAAAAGCCGCCATATCAGCGATATGGCGGCAAGTGCGATCGAAACTACAAACCAGAACAGCAACTTCAGCGACTGCCATCGCGCATGTTGTCTGTCTGTACTCCGTCTGACACCGGAGACACAGAAAGTTCATCGGTCGGCGCAATTATTTTTTATTTACGACGAAGGTCTAATCGCCGGCGCGCCTGACGGGCTCCTTGGTAATTGAAGCTTCCGCCGATATAATCATTTGCAGCGCGGGCGTAGCTCAATGGTAGAGCAGAAGCTTCCCAAGCTTAAGACGAGGGTTCGATTCCCTTCGCCCGCTCCAGCACGGCGCCGCAAGTCCCGTGTGTCGCCGCATTCTTTCACCGCCTGAGTCGTTCATGGCCCTTTTTCTCGTTGTCTTTGCCGTGTGCATGCTGGTCATTGGCAGCGTGCTTGCCATCCTGATGCTGTCGCGTACGCCGCGCTACCGCACCGAGGCGGAAGACCTGCTGACCCTGTTTGCCAAGGCGCTGGACAACGACGTCACCGAAACCGAATGGAACGCCATCGTTGGCTACCCGGTACGCCACGACGACTATCTGGAAGGCGTACGCCGTCGCGCCCAGCGGCTGATGGACGAGCATGGCCGATACGGCCGCGCGGCCCGCGGCGGCCAGCTGCTCGACAGCGAAGGCCAGACCGAACTCAAGGCCATGAGAGACCACCTGGCCGCCCGTACACGGCTCAAGCAGCAGCGCTGACCCCGCGCCTCCGGCGTCTTGTCGGGGCGTTGATGCATGCTACGCGGGATTATGTTGCCATAGTGGTTCAGCCGTTTACTCGGGCCCGCGATGAATAGCGCCATCCGCCAGATTCCACTGGATACAGACACCCACCATCATGCCCACGACTTTCATCAGATCGTGATCGGCCTGCATGGGCGGGCGGAATTCGACATCGAGGGGCTGGGCGGCTCCATTTCTGCCCTGTCAGGCTGCATCGTGCCTGCCAACCATCTTCATTATTATGCGGGTAGCGGAGACAATCGACAGCTGATTCTCGACCTGCCCCACAACGCCCTGAGCCTTACCGGCCACCACCACGAGCTGGCGCGGCTCTTCGACGCGCCGCGCTTCTTCGCTCTGGACGAGCCGCTCAAGCGCTACCTGGACTTTCTGCTCGAGGAAGTGAGTCTCCTGGCCTGCGCCGGCAGCCTGTCGATACTGCAGCAGGAGCGCCTGGCGAGCACGCTGCTTGGCTCCCTGCACGCACGCCTGGCCAGCGAGCCGAACGCGCGCGGACGCACGCTGGATCTGGCTGCCCTAGAACGCTATATCGATCGCCACCTGGG
>DATHXP010000202.1:0-3035 GCA_035459605.1 Halomonas sp.
AATATCCTCCAGCGCCTCTTCCAGGGTGGGGTAGCGAAAGGTGAAGCCTGCCTCCTGCAGGCGCTTGGGCAGCATCCTGGCGCCGCCCAGCAGCAGCGTTGACATTTCACCAAGCCCCAGCTTGAGTGCAAACGCAGGCACCGGCAGCAGCGCCGGCTTGCCCAGCTGCTTGGCCAGCACCCGGGTGAAGGCGGCATTGGTGACCGGGTGCGGCGCGCTGCCGTTGAAGGGGCCTTCCAGATCGTCGCGCTCGATCAGGGTCAGGATCATCTCGATCAGATCAAAGCGGTGAACCCACGGCATGTACTGCCGACCGTTGCCCATTCGACCGCCCAGTCCCAGCTTGAAGGGCGGCAGCATCTTGTCGAGCATGCCGCCGTCGCGCTCCAGCACCAGCCCCAGGCGAAGAATCGCCACGCGCGTGCCAAACGGCGCCGCCTCCATGGCCGCGGCTTCCCAGTCCCGGCACAGGCGATGGGCAAACTCATCGTGGGGCGGCGTATCCTCGGTGACGTCGCGCTCGCCCTGGTCACCGTAGTAGCCCATGGCCGAGGCCGAGACCAGTACGCCAGGCGCCTGGCCCCGCGTGGCGTGAAGCTGCTCGCACAGCGCCACCACGTCCCGGGTCACTTCAAGCCGCGACTCGAGCAGGCGCTGCTTGCGCGCGGGGGTCCAGCGCCCCGAGGCGATCGGCTCGCCGGCCAGATTGACGATGGCCTTCGGCGGCAGGTCGACAAAGTCGCTGGCCCAGCGACGCACCTTGGTGCCGCTGGGCAGCAGGCCCTGCACCCTGCTCGGGTCACGCGAGGTGACCAGTATACGATGCCCGTCCTCATGCAGGCGCCGACACAGAGCCTGTCCGACGAAACCACTGCCGCCAGTGATCAAGATTCGCATGCCATCCCCCCCTAGCTCACCTAAGTTACACAACGGCTGTACGCCTCTGCTAGTCTAGCGCTAAACCTAATCGCCGCATGAAAATGACCTGCCCCGGCACGTCGAATGCGAAGGAGTCCGCTCATGACCCGCGCCCTGATTCTGCTCGCCCATGGCTCCAGCGATGCCAACTGGCGCGCGCCTTTCGAATCGCTGGCCGCGGCGCTCGAGCAGCGCTTCAGCACGCCTCCCGTGCTGGCCTACATGGAAATCTGCGAACCGTCACTTGAAACCACGGCCGCAACGCTTTCGGCCCAAGGCATCGAGCGCGCCGATATTCTGCCGCTGTTCTTCGCCGCCGGTCGTCATCTGCGCAAGGATGTACCGGCCCAGGTCGAAGCCTTGAACGTCGAGCATACGGGGCTTGAGCTGACGCTGCTGCCGCCGGTGGGCCAGCATCCGGCCTTCGTCGAAGCGCTGGCGGCGGTGATTGCCGAACAGGCAGAGCCAAGCGAGACGCCGTGACGCTGCGTGCCTGGAGTCCAGCATGAGTGTCAGCCTCATCTGGTTTCGCAGCGACCTGCGCCTGCACGACAACCGCGCCCTGGAAGCGGCGGCGCGGCGTGGGCCAGTGATAGCCGTATATCTGCGCAGCCTGCCCCACTGGCAGCGCCACGGCCACGGCGCCAACCAGCTCGACTTCCGCGCGCGCGGCGTGGCCGAACTCAAGCGGGCGCTGGCGCAGTGCAATATCCCGCTGCTGCACCGCGACATCGACGATTTCTGCGCGGCGCCGGACGCCCTGCTGGCCATTGCCCGGGAGACCAACGCCGACACCCTGCACTTCAACCATGAATACCCGGTGGATGAAAAACAGCGCGACCGGGCCGTCGCTGAAGCCTTCACGGCGGCGGGGCTGACCGCCACCGGCCACCACGACGCCGTGGCTTTTGCCCCGGGCGAGCTGCTGACCGGCAGGGGCGACTTCTACAGCGTGTTCACGCCCTTCGCCAAGGCCTGGCACCGCCGGCTCAGCGCCGAACGTCTGGCCCTGAGCGGGGCGCCGCCCAAGCAAAAAACGCTTGGCATAGCAAGCGACCCGCTGCCCGATGCCGGCGATATTGCCGGGGCAGTCGGGGAAGCCGCCGCTGCCGGCGAGCTGTGGCCCGCAGGAGAAAACGCGGCCGCGGAGCGCCTGGCGCGCTTTCTGCGCTTTCGCGCGCAGCGTTATTCTCAGCGGCGCGATTTTCCCATGCTCGCCGGCACCAGCGAGCTGTCGCCCTACCTGGCGCTGGGCATGATCTCCCATCGCCAGTGCCTGCAGGCGGTGCTAAGCGAGAACGACGGCTCGCTGGCCGAGGGCGATGCCGGCCTGGCGGCCTGGGTCAACCAGCTGGTGTGGCGGGAGTTTTACCGCCACGTGGCCGCGGGCTTTCCCCGGGTGTGCCGCCAGCGCGCCTTCCAGGTGGACACCGAGGCGCTGGCCTGGCGCGACGACGACGCCGGCTTTGCCGCCTGGTGCGAAGGGCGCACCGGCTACCCCCTCGTCGATGCGGCCATGCGCCAGCTGGTGGCCACCGGCTGGATGCATAACCGCCTGCGCATGGTCGCCGCCATGTTTCTTACCAAGCACCTGCTGATCGACTGGCGCCGGGGCGAGGCCTTCTTCATGCGCCATCTGGTGGACGGCGAGTTCTGCGCCAACAATGGCGGCTGGCAGTGGGCGGCCTCTACCGGTACCGACGCGGCACCCTATTTTCGCCTCTTCAACCCCACCACCCAGTCGCGGCGCTTCGATCCCGACGGCGAGTTCCTTACCAAGTGGCTGCCGGAGCTTGCCGAACTCCCCGCCAAGCAGCGTCACGCGCCGCCGGCGGACCGGCTCAGCAGCCTTGACTACCCCGCGCCCATTGTCGAGCACAGGGCCGCCCGGCAGCGCGCCCTGGACGCCTTCAAGCGCCTGTCCAGCGCATCGTGACGCTTACACCGGGCGCCGGCGGCGTGCATTCACGCCATGCGAACAGTAGACTAGCGCGAAGCGCCTGGCGGTTTCATGCCCCAAGGGGTTCATCATATTTTCGACACTCGGAACGACTCAGTGACCAAGCAACACTCTTTCGATCGCGAAGCACTGCTGGCATGCAGCCATGGCGAGCTGT
>DATHXP010000203.1:0-7144 GCA_035459605.1 Halomonas sp.
CGACCATGGCATTCATGTTGGCGCCGTCGATATACACCTGGCCGCCGTGCCGGTGAACGATGCTGCAGGCCTCCCTGACGCCTTCCTCGAACACGCCGTGGGTCGAAGGGTAGGTCAGCATGATCGCCGACAGGGCGTCGCTGTGCTTTTCGGCCTTGGCCTTGAGGTCGGCCAGGTCGATGTTGCCGTCGTCGTCGCACTCGACCACCACGACTTTCATGTTGACCATGGCCGCGGACGCCGGGTTGGTGCCGTGGGCGGAGCTCGGGATCAGGCAGATGTTGCGATGCTGCTCGCCCTGGGCCTGCTGGTAGCGACGAATGGCGACCAGCCCCGCGTATTCGCCCTGGGCGCCGGAGTTGGGCTGCATGGAGACGTGGTCGTAGCCGGTGATTTCCGCTAGGAAATCGGACAGCTCATCGATGATCTGCTTGTAGCCCGGCACCTGGTCCTTGGGTGCGAAGGGATGAATACGCGCCAGCTCCGGCCAGGTGATCGGCATCATCTCGGTGGTGGCGTTGAGCTTCATGGTGCACGAGCCCAGCGGGATCATCGCGTGGACCAGCGACAGGTCCTTGTTTTCCAGCCGCTTCAGATAGCGCAGCATTTCGGTTTCGCTGTGATAGCGCTTGAAGGTCGGGTGGGTCAGAAAGTCCGAGCTGCGCCGGCAGGCGACGGGAATGCCGGATTTCCCGTGGGCGGTCATCTCGTCGTCGAGTGCCGCCACCGACATGCCGTGCTCTTCATCAAGCAGGATATCGAACAGCAGCGCCAGGTCGTGGGCCGTGGTGGTCTGGTTGATGCTCAGGCCAACGTCGCCGTTGTCGAAGTAGCGCAGATTGACGTCGTGGGCCATGGCGCGGCCGTGGATCTTGCGCGCGTCGATCCCGGTCAGGCGCAGGGTGTCAAACCAGCTGTCATGGGCCAGGGTCACGCCGCCGCGCTTGAGGCCCTCGGCCAGGATGGTGGTTAGGCGGTGGATGCGCCCGGCGATGGTGCGCAGGCCTTCGGCGCCGTGATAGACGGCGTAGAAGCCGGCGATATTGGCCAGCAGCGCCTGGGCGGTGCAGATGTTCGAGGTGGCCTTCTCGCGGCGAATGTGCTGCTCGCGGGTCTGCATGGCCATGCGCAGCGCGATCTGGCCGCGGCTGTCCTCGGAGACCCCGATGATGCGACCCGGGGTGGAGCGCTTGAACTTGTCCCGGGTGGCGAAAAAGGCCGCGTGGGGACCGCCGAAGCCCATGGGAACGCCGAAGCGCTGGGCAGAGCCGACCACGATGTCGGCGCCGAGCGCGCCGGGCTCCTTGAGCAGCACCAGCGACATGATGTCGGCGGCCACCGCGGTCATCACGCCGCGTTCGTCGGCCTGGGCCAGCAGCGGCGCCAGGTCGCGCACTTCGCCGCTCTGGCCGGGGTACTGAAAGAGCGCGCCGAAGACGTCGTGCTCGGCGAACTGCTCGGCCGGGGCGATGATCAGCTCGAAACCGAAGTAGTGCGCGCGCGTGCGCACCACGTCCAGCGTCTGCGGGAAGATATCGTCGGCGACGAAGAAGGCGTTGGTCTTGGCGCGCTTGTTGGCGCGCCGGCACAGCGCCATCGCCTCGGCGGCAGCGGTAGCTTCGTCGAGCAGCGAAGCGTTGGCCAGCTCCATGCCGGTCAGGTCCATCACCATCTGCTGGAAGTTCAGCAGACCCTCCAGACGCCCCTGGGAAATCTCGGCCTGGTAGGGCGTATAGGCGGTGTACCAGCCCGGGTTCTCCAGCACGTTGCGCTGAATCACCGCCGGCAGCAGGGTGTCGTAATAGCCCTGGCCGATGTAGCACTTGGCCACGCGGTTCTGGCGGGCCAGCCGGTACAGGTAGTCCAGGGCCACGGCTTCGCTGCGCGGCGGGTCGAGTGCAAGGTCATCGGCCAGGCGAATGTCGGCAGGCACGCTGCGCTGCACAAGGTCATCGAGCCTGTCCAGACCGAGCTCGCTGAGCATCTTGGCCACGTCATCGGCACGCGGGCCGTTGTGGCGCGAAATAAAGGCGTCGTGGTTGGCCAGGTCGGCCAAGCTTCTAGTATTGAAAGCCATGGAATCCCCTGTCGTGGCAGCTGGTCGCTGGATCGTGTGCATGAGAAGGCAAATTCGCCGGGTTCGAGGTGCTCTCACCCGGCGGCGTCATCAGCTCTCGGCGTCGATGAAGGCCTTGTAACCCTCGGCGTCAAGCAGCGCTTCCAGCTCGCTGGCATCGTCCACGCGCACCTTCATGATCCAGGCGTCTTCATAAGGAGAGTCGTTGATGGACTCGGGAGAGTCCTCCAGTGCTTCGTTGACTTCGAGGACTTCGCCAGTCAGCGGAGCGTACAGGTCAGAGGCGGCCTTGACGGACTCCACCACGCCAAATTCGGCACCCGTGTCAAGGCTTGCCCCAACTTCGGGCAGCTCCACGAAGACGACGTCACCCAGGGCTTCCTGGGCGTGATCGGTGATACCGATGGTCACGGTGCCGTCACCGTTATCCTTGATCCACTCGTGGCTTTCGGCATAGCGCAGATCGGTGGGAATTGAACTCATGGCAGTTTCCTATGCGAAAAATGTTTCAATGGCACGCGGATTCTAACCGCATTGGACGCCGTTGACGAGGCTGCTGTCACTCCCGTGATCGGTATCGCGGCGGCGTCCAACCGTTAGCATGGCTCGAGATAACCGTCCAGTCCAGCGTTTGCCCGATTTGCAGCGGGCTCCCGCTATGGTAGCGCCGTAAACTGCACCGCCACCGGGGCGCCTGGTCGCTTTTTGTTACACCGGGGTGAAGTATTTCTCGCGCTTGCGCGCACTGCCCGGGGCCTCTAAGCTCGGCTTGTGTTTCCAATAAGAAACACGAGGGCGTGCGGCGTGGGGGATGCAGAACCCCGCGTCAGTTCCTTGACGGCAGTCCGCCACGCGCTGGCAGCGGCGCTGGGCGTCCGGGAGGTAGCGTTTTCTTGATTCGGGTTGCGTCAACGCCAGCTTGCTTTATCGTTGGCGAGGCTGTGATAAATGGGGTGCACTGAGCACCGCGCAGGCAGCCGTCGGATGGCCTCGGCAATGCCTGGCACACGAAAGACAAACAACAAGTTTCTTTGAGGAGACGTCTGTGGAAGCTCTCAATAATATCTTTACTCAGATCAACGGCGTGGTATGGGGGCCGCTGATGCTGATCCTGCTGCTGGGGGTGGGGATCTATCTGCAGCTGGGCTTGAAGCTGATGCCGATTCGCAAGCTCGGCACGGGGTTCAAGCTGATGTGGCAGGGCCGGGATGAAAAGCGCACCCCGGAAGGCAAGCCAAGGACCGAAGAGGACGGCGAAATTTCGCCTTTCAACGCCCTGATGACGGCGCTCTCCGCCACTATCGGTACCGGCAACATCGCCGGCGTGGCCACGGCTATCGCCCTGGGCGGCCCGGGCGCGGTGTTCTGGATGTGGATCACGGCGCTGGTGGGGATGGCGACCAAGTTTGCCGAGGCGGTATTGGCGGTGCGCTTTCGCGAGACCGACTCCACCGGCAATCACGTCGGCGGCCCCATGTTCTATATCAAGAACGGCCTGGGGCGCAAGTGGCTGTGGCTCGGTGCCGCCTTTGCCCTCTTCGGGGCCGTGGCGGCCTTTGGCATCGGCAATACCGTGCAGTCCAACTCGGTGGCCGATGCGCTGGAAACCAGCTTCAGCATTCCGCCGATGGTCACCGGCATCATCATCATGGGACTGTCCGCCGCGGTTATCCTCGGCGGCATCAAGCGGATCGCCAAGGTGGCCGGCAAGCTGGTTCCGATCATGGGGGTTGCCTACATCGTTGCCGGTATCGTCGTGTTGATCATTCAGGCCGATCAGATTCCCGAGGCGTTCAGAAGCATTTTCTACTACGCCTTCAACCCGCATGCGGCGCTGGGCGGCTTCGCCGGCGCGGCGGTCATGGCCGCAATTCGCTTTGGCGTGGCGCGCGGTATCTTCTCCAACGAGGCGGGCCTTGGCAGTGCGCCTATTGCCCATGCCGCCGCCAAGACCAAGAACCCGGTGCGCCAGGGCCTGATCGCCATGCTGGGAACCTTTATCGATACCATCATGGTGTGCAGCATCACGGCGCTAGTCATCCTGACCGCGCCGGTATGGAAGACCGGCGAGGCGGGCGCTTCCCTGACGGCGCTGTCGTTTGACAGCGCGCTGCCGGGCTACGGTCAGGCAATCGTATCCATCGTGCTGTCGATCTTTGCCTTTACCACCATTCTGGGCTGGTCCTTCTACGGCGAGAAGTGTTTCCAGTTCCTGTTCGGTACGCGCTCGATCACGCTGTATCGCGTGCTGTTCGTGCTGGCCGTGCCGGTGGGCGCCGTGGCGCAGCTTGGCTTCATCTGGCTGATGGCCGACACCTTCAACGCCATGATGGCCATTCCCAACCTGATCGCCCTGGCGCTGCTGTCGCCGGTGGTGTTCAAGCTGAGCAAGGCCTATTTCGCCGGTGAGGATATACTGCCGGGCGAGGAGCTTGATCACGACAAGTCCTGAGCTGGTAAGCTTAAGCTCAGTTTCGAGAGGTGTCCCGCGCGGGGCACCTCTGCTGTTTCGTCGCAGCTACTTTTTAAGGAGTGATGACGCATGACCCAATTGAACCGTACACCGCTGTATGACCTGCATGTCGAGCTGGGTGCCAAGCTGGTGCCCTTTGCCGGCTACGAGATGCCGGTACAGTATCCGCTGGGGGTCAAGCGGGAACATGAACACACGCGCAGCGCCTGCGGGCTGTTTGACGTCTCGCACATGGGCCAGCTGCTGCTGCGCGGCGAGGATCGCGCGCAAGCCCTCGAGCGCCTGGTGCCTGCCGACGTAAAGGGACTGGCCGAGGGCATGCAGCGCTACGGCATGTTCACCAACGAAAACGGCGGTATTCTTGACGACTTCATGATCGTCAACGCGGGGGATCACCTGTATCTCGTGGTCAATGCTGCCTGTAAGCATGAGGACATTGAGCACCTGCGCCGCCACCTGCCCGATAACGAGCTGGACGTGCTGGATCGCGGGCTGCTGGCGCTTCAGGGGCCCAAGGCCGCCGATGTCATGGCGCGGCTGTGCCCGGAGGCCTGCGAACTGGTCTTCATGCAGCACGGACGCTTCGAGATCGATGGGATGCCGGTGTGGATCAGCCGCAGCGGCTATACCGGTGAAGACGGTTTCGAGATCTCGGTGGCGGCGGATCACACGGATGCGCTGGCGCGCCGCCTGCTGGCCGAAGAGGAGGTCGAGGCGATCGGCCTTGGCGCGCGCGACTCGCTGCGCCTGGAAGCCGGGCTGTGCCTGTACGGCAACGATATCGATACCACGATCACGCCGATCGAGGCCGGCCTGAATTTTGCCATCGGCAAGCCGCGGCGCCGCGGCGGCGAGCGCGAAGGCGGCTTCCCGGGCGCCGAGATCATCCTTGAGCAGCTGGCCAGCAAGAGCGTCAAGCGCAAGCGGGTGGGTCTGCTGGGAGAAGGGCGCGCGCCGGTGCGCCAGGGCACCGAGCTGTTCGATGCCGACGGCAACGCCATCGGTCGCGTGACCTCCGGCGGCTTTGGCCCCTGCGTCGGCAAGCCGGTGGCCATGGGCTATGTCGATGTGGCGCAGGCGGAGATCGGCAGCGTCGTCCACGCCGAGGTGCGCAGCAAGCGGCTGCCGATGACCGTCAGCAGGATGCCTTTCGTCACGTCCGGCTACCGGCGTTAAGCTGTTCGGGGCTTATACCGTTATCTTTGCGGTGAGAATCAGGCAGCCGCGCCGTGGCGCTGAGCCCGGCGTCAGGGAAGAACGCGCGATGGGTTGATGGGGCGGCCACCGTGGCGCATGTCGAACAGCAGCTCATGCTGGTCGCGGTCATTGACACCGACGTCGCACACCGGATTGCCCCGGCTGACGCGGGTTCCGCTCTCCACCAGCAGGCGCTTGCAGTGGGCGTAGACGCTCTGCAGGTTGTCCGGGTGATGAACGATGACTACCTCGCCGAGCTGACGCATGCTGTCGGCAAACCTGACTTCGCCATCGGCGACGGCCAGCGCCTGGGCGCCTTTGCGGGTGCGCAGCAGCATGGGCTGAAGGGTGCCGCGGCTGTCCTTGCCGAAGCCTCGGCTGACGCTGTAGTCGGCCAGCGGCCAGTCCCACTGGCCGCCGGCGGGCAGCGGTCCCGGATTGGGCAGAACGGCCGACTTGGCGGGCCGGCGTGACGCAGCGGCGGCGCGGCTTCCTGTGCCTGCGCTTCTCAACGGCACGCTGACCAGCTGGCCGATGGCCAGCCCAGAGGGGTCCACGCCGCGATTGGCTGCCACGATTGCGGACGGCGAGGTGCCAAAGTGACGGGCAATCCTGCTGAAGGTGTCACCCGGTCGAATCCGATAGCGGTAGGGGCCGCCGGACGGCGCTCGTTCGCTGCCGTGGGGTACCAGGATGCGCTGTCCCACGGCCAGGGCACGGCTGTCGACGCCGGGGTTGAAGCGCTGCAGGCGGATCAGCGGTACATCGGCGCTATTGGCAATCCTGCTCAGGGTGTCGCCACGCTGGATGGTCACCCAGCTTCCGGCAGGTGATCCTGGCTCGCGGGACGTGCCGCCCCTGGGCGTCGAGGCGCAGCCGGCCAGCAGCAGAGCCAGGCCAAAAACAATGATCAGCGACGCTGTTGGGCGTCGAGGGCGGCGTCCTTTGCCTGCCACAGCTCGTTCAGCCATGTGTGGAAGCGTTCCTTGTAGTCCGGGTCCTGATGATAGTTTCCGTCGAGCATCCAGGCGGGAACCTCGAGTAGCCTTGCCCGCAGATAAATGCTGCCTTCCCGGCCGCACAGAAAATCCCAGAAGCTAGGTTCGGGCCGGGCATAGTCCAGGGTCACGTCGATGATACCGCCCAGGCGGTCGCCGAGCAGGCTGAGCACTTGAGCCGTGCCGCCGGCCTTGGGGCGCAGCAGATGACGAAACGGGCTTTGCTGCCGGTCGTGCTTGACCCGGGTGAAGCGCGTGCCCTCGACAAAATTGAAAATGGTGATCGGCGCTTCGCGGGCGCGGTGACACATGCGCTCGGTGGCCCGGCGGTCGCGATCCGCCAGGCGCGGGTTGCGAGCGAGCTGTTCGCGGCTGTAGCGGCGCATGAAGGGAAACTCC
>DATHXP010000204.1:0-1576 GCA_035459605.1 Halomonas sp.
TACTGGGCTCGCCCGGTGATCCGCCTGTACGCCGCCTCGTTCTTTGGTGACCAGGCGAAAAATGCCCGCGGCGGTGACGGCGTGGATGGCGACATCCAGCTGGGCGCTCAGATCGAAGCCTGGTGGTAAGGCTCTAAACACCACACTCTCTCGTTGGACCTCTTGGGCCGGCTTTTGCCGGCCCTTTTTTATGTTTCCTTTATCGACTCCTCCCCGGGCACCCCCCCTCGCTACGCCCTGAAAAATGCCGGCCAGAAGGATGTCCCCTGGCGCTGCCCGCGCAACCATGAACCTGCCTGCCAAAGCAGGTGCAAACAACAACAATCATCAATGGAAAGAGGATGTTTTCATGCCTGTAAACTTACCGACAGCGGGCGGCTGGGTGCTGGCTCTGTCGCTGACACTCACCGGCTGCAAGACCGGCACGGAAAACCCTGGCGGGGAAACCGACGCCCTGCTGGAACCGGGTGAAAACGAAGGCCTGCTCTATTACAAACGCCCGGATGCCGACTACGCCGGCTGGGGGCTGCATCTTTGGAACGACGCGGCCAGCGGCTGTGATGGCCTGGCCGAGGACGTACCCACGTCGTGGGAGGAACCGCGACTGCCGGACGGTATCAGCGACACCTACGGCGCCTATTTCTTCATCCCCATGCGTGACGCCGGCAACTGCCTGAACTTCATCATGCACAAGGGTGACGAGAAAGATCTGGGCGGCCTTGATCATCGCTGGCATTTCGACGCCCTGGCGCCCAGGATCTTTACGCTCAGTGGCAGCCAGGAGCTTTCAACCACGCCGCTGGAAGCGGACCGAATCACCATCAATGGCGCCAGCGCTCACTGGCTGGACGCCTCCACGCTGGTGTTCCAGAACACCGCTGCGCTGGATCGCGTTGAGCTTCGCTATGATCAGAACGCCGGGATCACCGTGAATGATCGTGAGCAACTGAAAGGTGGCCGCACGCTGAACCTGAGCCGCACAACGATGCCGCCGGCGCTGGCCGAGCAGTTCCCCCACCTGTCGGACTGGCCAGCCTATACGGTTGAGGCAGACGAGCAAACCATCAAGCAGGCGCTGAAAAGCCAGCTGGTCGCCGCCGCTTTCAATGGCAACGACGATCTGGTGTTTGCCACCCAGGTACAGACGCCCGGAGCGCTGGATGATCTGTTCGCCTACGACGGGGAACTGGGCGCTGTCGTGACCGGTTCTGACGTCGAGTTTGCCGTCTGGGCGCCGACGGCTCAATCGGTCCGCCTGCACGCCTTCGACCAGGCCACGGGCGAGGTGCTTGCCGGCTACCCGGTCAGTCTGGCCGAAACCGATGGGGTCTGGCGTCACACCGGTAACCTGGCAGAACTGGACAGACAGTACTATCAGTATGAAGTCACGGTCTACCACCCTCGCACCGGGCAGTTGGAAACCACGCTGGTTTCCGACCCCTATGCGCTGAGCCTGTCCACCAACGGCCAGTACGCCCAGGTTGTCGATCTCAATGACGACGATCTCAAACCCCTGGGCTGGGACAGTCTATCGCCACCGACATTGCTGGCCCCTGAAGACGTAGTGGTCTATGAA
>DATHXP010000205.1:0-27609 GCA_035459605.1 Halomonas sp.
CGGCACCGACTCCAATACCGGCACCGTGGCCATGGACTACGCCCAGCGCATCACCGGCGCCTTTTCCCGCAAGCGGCTCGATGCCTCCGTGACCCAGCTGGAGCAGGCGGCGGCGCCCTCGGGCCTGGTGGAGCTGCGCTCGCGCGCCTGGTACAACCCCGACCTCAAGAGCCGCTACTACAACGTTCCCGGAGTGGTCGCCGTCATCCTGCTGATGACCTCGCTGCTGCTCACCTCCATGGCCATCGTGCGCGAGCGCGAGATCGGCACCATGGAGCAGCTGATGGTGACGCCGATCCGGCCCATGGAGCTGATCCTTGGCAAGACGCTGCCCTTCGTGATGATCTCCTATCTGGATCTGGTGGTGGTGATGCTGGTCGCCGTCTACGGCTTCGGCATCCCCATCCGCGGCAGCGGCCTGCTGCTGCTCTTCGGCGCCGGGCTGTATCTGATGTCGACCATCGGGGTGGGGCTGTTCATTTCCACGGTGTCGAAGACCCAGCAGCAGGCACTGATGGCTTCTTTCTTCTTCTTCCTGCCGGCCACGCTGCTGTCGGGGTTCATGTTTCCGATCGAGAACATGCCGGCGCTCGCCCAGTGGATCACCTACGTGAACCCGCTGCGCTATTTTCTGGTCATCATCCGCGACGTCTTCCTGAAAGGCAGCGGCATGGACCTGCTGTGGCCGCAGTTCCTGGCCCAGGGCGCACTCGGCCTGCTGCTGCTGACCGGCAGCGCCCTGCGTTTTCGCAAGCGCATCGACTGATAAGTGAGCGCTTGTCGGATCAAGCGACACCCGACGCCGTCACTCGGCGGTCAGGATCATCTTGATAGCTTTCTCCTTTGCCGCATCGGTGAAGATATCGTAGGCCTTCTCGATCTCGTCGAGCTTGAAACGGTGGGTGACCAGCCCCTCGGGTTCGACGCCGCCGCTCTCCACAACGCGCATCAGCACCGGAATGGTGTTGGTATTCACCAGGCCGGTGCGCAGGGTGATGTTCTTGATCCACAGATCCTGCAGCTGCAGATCGACGCTCTTGCCGTGCACGCCGATATTGGCGATGTGGCCGCCCGGGCGAACGATGCGCTGGCAGACATCGAAGGTTTCGGGAATGCCCACCGCCTCCATGGCCACGTCCACGCCTTCGCCGCCGGTCAGCTTGTTGATGGCATCAACCGGGTCTCCGGCGATGGTGTCGGTGGCGCCGAGCTGGCTGGCCATGGCCAGACGGTTTTCGTCCGGGTCGATCATGATGATCCGCGCTGGAGAGTAGAAGCGCGAGGTCATCAGCGCCGCCAGGCCGATGGGGCCGGCGCCGACGATGGCCACCGTGTCGCCGAGCGTGACCTCGCCGTTGAGGGCGCCGATCTCGTGGCCGGTGGGCAGGATGTCGCTAAGCATCACCGCCGCTTCCCGGTTCATGCCATCGGGCAGTGGAAACAGACTGTTGTCCGCGTGCGGGATGCGTACATATTCGGCCTGGGTACCGTCGATCAGGTGGCCGAGGATCCAGCCGCCGTCGCGGCAGTGGGCGTAGATGCCGCGCTTGCAATAGTCGCAGCGGCCGCAGGAGGTGACGCAGGAGATCAGCACCTCGTCGCCGACGTTGATGTTGGCCACGCCGTCGCCGATCTCTTCCACCACCCCCACGCCTTCGTGACCCAGGGTGCGGCCGTCCTCCACGGCGGGCACGTCGCCCTTGAGAATGTGCAGGTCGGTACCGCAGATGGTGGTGTGGGTGATGCGCACTACGGCGTCGGTGGGCTTGTCGACGCTCGGGCGCGGCTTGTCTTCCCAGCTTCGCTTGCCGGGGCCGTGAAATACCAGTGCTTTCATGACGCTTCCTCCTTGAGGATGAAAAGCTGCCAGTGACGGCAGTTGGTACCAGGTGTTGCCAAGCCAGAATGACACGGGCTGTCCGCGCTGTCCTTGACGCATATCAACACTAAAGTCTATTAGTTAGTTAAATTGTAAAATGAGATTAGAGCCTGGAGGCACGCTCGACGCCGTAACGGAAGGGCGGGCTGCGGCAAAACTTGCCGCTAAGCTTCGCGTCAGGCCGGCATGCGATCGTGCGATGCACTTGGAAGCTGAGACCGCCAGACGCTATTAACCCGACATGAATGCCTGCCGGGTTAATTAATAGATCGACGGGTGCGGCGTTGAAGAATCCATTTCCAGTTCTATACTGATTTTTGCTAGCGACTGTGGGAAATGGCTATTGAAATCATCCTCATCCATTCTCAGCGGTGGAGTAGACTGAAATGATTCTCGAAAAAATCAAGTCGGAGGGAGTCGCGCATCTTTCCTACATGATCGTCGACGGCAACCAGGCGGCGGTCATCGACCCGCGCCGCGATATCGACACCTATCTCGATATCGCCCAGCGTGAGAATGCCAATATTACCCATGTCTTCGAGACGCACCGCAACGAGGATTACGTGGTGGGCTCGCAGGCGCTGAAGGAGGCCACCGGCGCCCGGGTGTTCCACGGTCAGGGCGGCGAGGTCGAGCACGCCGAGGCGGTGAAGGAAGGCCAGTGCTTCGAGGTCGGCAGCGCCCGGCTGAACATCCTGGAAACGCCGGGGCATACCTTCGACAGCATCAGCGTCGTGCTGGCGGACACCGCCTTCAGCGACGCGCCGGTGGCGGTGTTCACCGGCGATGCGCTGTTTATCGGTGACGTGGGACGCACGGATTTCTACCCGGAGCGGCGCGAGGAGACCGCCGCCATGCTGTACGACAGCATCTTCGATAAATTGCTGCCCCTGGGCGATGGCGTGCAGCTCTATCCGGCCCACGGCGCGGGGTCCGTCTGCGGCAGCGGCATGGCCGACCGGGAGTTTTCCACCCTGGGCTACGAGCGTCGTCACAATCCCATGCTGCAGTATGCACGGGATGAGTTCATCCGGCTCAAGAGCGAGGAGCACCATTATCAGCCCCCCTACTTTCGCAAGATGGAAGCGCTCAATAGCGCCGCTCCGGGACGCAACGCCCTGCCTCTTCCCAGAGCGCTGGCACCGGGCCAGTTCGCAAAGCACTGCAAGCGCGGCCTGAAGCTGATCGATCTGCGCTCTCCCGAGGCCTTTTGCGGCGCTCATATCCCGGGCAGCCTGTCGCTGCCTGCGGACGTGGCACCGGCCTATATTGGCTGGATGGTGGCTTACGAGGACGAGCTGGGATTGGTGGTCGACGCGCCGAGCGCCATCGACGACTCGCTTCGGGACCTGTATCGCCTGGGCTACGAAAGGGTGTCGGCCTATCTGATTCCCGGCATGACCGCCTGGGAGGCCAGCGGCGCCGACTATGCCGTGATACCGACCGTTTCCGCCGCAACGCTGCTGCAGCGCTACGAACGCGGCGACGATTTCATGCTGCTGGATGTGCGAGCCATCGACGAATACCAGGCGGGGCATCTGAAAAACGCCACGCACATCTATCTGGGTCATCTGCCAGAGCGCCTCGCCGAACTGCCCCGCGACAAACCCATCGTCACCTTCTGCGGCAGCGGCAAGCGCGCCGCGGTAGCGGCGTCGCTGCTTCGCCAGCACGGCTTCGAGCAGGTGGAGAACTGCCTGGGTTCCATGTCGGCCTGCAAGAATCTGGGCTGCAGGATCTACCGCTAAGGAGGCGCTTCCCTAACGCGCATAACAAGCGTTTTCATTGCGACTTTTCATATCTGCTGCTATAGCTGAATGACGCTCGGAAGTTCCGTGATCCTGTGTTCTGCCTTGCACAAAACATCGGGTCCGTCATGAGTCGGACCCTGCTGCTGGTCGTCAGGCGCTATTGCATAAAGCGTGCTGCCTGAAGGCTTCGGAGGAGCATTTCATGGCATCCAACAGTTTCAATGCCCGCGATACGTTAGACATTGACGATACGGCCTACACGATCTATCGCCTGGATCGCTTCGACGCCGCGCAGCGACTGCCCTACAGCTTAAAGGTCTTGCTGGAGAACCTGCTGCGTAACGAGGACGGCGAGCGCGTTACCGCCGAACAGATCGAGGCGCTGGCCGGCTGGCAGGCCGACAGCGTCCGGTCTCAGGAAATCCAGTTCACCCCGGCGCGCGTCTTGATGCAGGACTTCACCGGCGTGCCCTGCGTCGTCGACCTGGTAGCGATGCGCGACGCGATCGGCGATCTGGGCGGCGATGCCCGCCGCATCAACCCGCTGATCCCTACCGAGCTGGTCATCGACCACTCCGTGATCGTCGATGTCTTCGGTCAGCCCGATGCCTTTTTGACCAATGCGGCCCTTGAGTTCGAGCGCAACGCTGAGCGCTACCAGCTGCTGCGCTGGGGCGCCCAGACGTTCAACGACTTCAAGGTGGTGCCGCCGGATACCGGCATCTGCCACCAGGTCAACCTGGAATACCTGTCCCGCCTGGTGTTCACTCGCGAGACGTCGGACGGACCCCTTGCCTACCCGGATACCCTGGTGGGCACCGATTCGCACACGCCGATGGTCAACGGCCTGGGCGTGCTCGGCTGGGGCGTGGGCGGTATCGAGGCCGAAGCGGCCATGCTCGGCCAGCCGATCAGCATGCTGATGCCCCAGGTGGTGGGTTTCAAGCTCACCGGCGAGCTCGAACCCGGCACCACCGCCACCGACCTGGTGCTCACGGTCGCCGAGCTGCTGCGCACCACCGGCGTGGTTGGCAAGTTTGTCGAGTTTTACGGCCCGGGCTTGGCCAACGTGCCGCTGGCCAACCGCGCCACCATCGGCAACATGAGCCCCGAGTACGGTTCCACCTGTGCGATCTTTCCGATCGACGACGAGACGCTGAGCTACCTGCGCCTGACCGGGCGACCCGAACACCAGATTCGTCTAGTCGAGGCCTACGCCAAGGAGCAGGGGCTGTGGCACGATCCGCAGCATGAGGCCGAGTACTCGCAGGTCGTCGAGCTGGACCTGGGGACGGTCGAGCCGTCGCTGGCCGGGCCCAAGCGCCCGCAGGATCGGGTGCCGCTGCGGATCGCGCCGCAGGCCGTATGCGCCCTGCTTGCCGGCCACTCGCAGGCCGAAGCGCTGCAGGTCGGTCTGGACGCCGCCTCAGCCGGCTCGTTTCCGGCCAGCGATCCGATCGCTATCGGACACAGCGACCCCTCCGACGCGCCGCGGCCCATGGTCGATGAAGGCGGATACTGCGACTGGCCGCCCGATCCGGTGGCAATCACCCTGGAGGATGGCACCGAGTGCGAGATCGACCACGGCGCGGTGGTGATCGCCGCGATCACCTCCTGCACCAACACCTCCAACCCCTCGGTGATGCTCGGCGCGGCGCTGCTGGCCAAAAATGCCGTGGACAAGGGGCTGACCAGCAAGCCCTGGGTCAAGACTTCGCTGGCGCCCGGTTCGCGGGTGGTGACCGACTACATCGAGCGCGCCGGGCTGACCTCCTATCTGGAAGCGCTGGGATTTCACCTGGTCGGCTACGGCTGCACCACCTGCATCGGCAACTCCGGGCCGCTGATTCCCAAAGTCGGCGCAGCGGTCAACGACAATGATCTGACCGTCTGCTCGGTGCTCTCCGGCAACCGCAACTTTGAGGGTCGGATTCACCCCCAGACGCGGATGAACTTCCTGGCCTCGCCGCCGCTGGTGGTGGCCTACGCCCTGGCCGGCAGCCTGCACGTCAACCTCACGCGCGACCCGCTAGGTACCGGGAGCGACGGCCAGCCGGTCTATCTGCGCGATATCTGGCCCACGCCCGGAGAAATCGAGCGCAGCATCGCCGAAAATCTGCACGCCGAGATGTTTACCGAAGGCTACGCGGACGTCTACGCCGGCGATGAGCGCTGGCAGAGCATGGAGGTTTCGAAAGGCGATACCTTCGCCTGGCAGCCGGACTCGACCTACGTGCGCAAGCCGCCATTTTTTGACGGTATGGGGCGCGATCCCGAACCCTTGAGCGATATCAGCGGCGCGCGGGTGCTGGCGCTGCTCGGCGATTCGGTGACCACCGACCACATTAGCCCGGCCGGCGCGATCGCACCCGATTCACCGGCGGGCAAGTACCTGACCGAGCACGGTATCGAGCGCAAGGACTTCAACTCCTACGGCGCGCGTCGCGGCAACCACGAGGTGATGATCCGCGGCACCTTCGCCAACATTCGCCTGCGCAACCAGCTTGCCCCCGACACCGAGGGCGGTTTTACCCGCGACTTCACCCGGGACGACGCGCCGGTTACCACTATCTACGAAGCCGCCGAAAGCTACGCCGCGGCCGATACGCCGCTGGTGATACTGGCCGGCAAGGAGTACGGCTCGGGCTCCTCGCGCGACTGGGCGGCCAAGGGGACCGCTCTGCTTGGCGTGCGCGCGGTGATCGCCGAGTCCTACGAGCGCATCCACCGCTCCAATCTGATCGGCATGGGCGTATTGCCGCTGCAGTTCCCCGACGGCGAAAGCGCCGAGACGCTCGGGCTGACCGGCGAAGAAACCTTTGCAATCACCGGCCTGGCAGACACCGAGACGCCGGCTCGCGAGCTGCGTGTGACCGCCACCGATCCGCAGGGCAAAACACAGACGTTTGACGCCGTCGTGCGTATCGACACCCCGGCCGAGGCCGGCTACTACCGGCACGGCGGCATCCTGCCCTACGTGCTGCGCGAGCTGCTTGGTCCGGCGGAGAGCAGCGGAGCATGAGGCCCTTCACGGTCAGGACCGCTGCCGTTTGCGCGCCGCGTAGCGGGTGGAAACTAGGAGGCCACTATGCTGATCAAATCGTCCGATGAGCTGCCGCGCCGGACGCTGATCAAGCGTTTTCCCGTGCCGTCCAATGCGCAGGTGCCGAAGGAGCACCGCATTCAGCCGGGCAGGTCCTGGCCGATTCCCGAAGGCGCGAAGCGCCTGAAGCGGCTGCAGATCTATCGCTACGCTCCTGAAAGCGGTGAGCCGCCGCGTATCGATACCTTCGCCATCGACCGCGATACCTGCGGGCCGATGCTTCTGGATGCGCTGATCAAGATAAAAGACGAGATTGATCCTACGCTGACGTTTCGGCGCTCCTGTCGAGAGGGCGTGTGCGGCTCATGTGCGATGAACATCGACGGCACCAACTGGCTGGCCTGCATTCGCGGCCTCGATGAGCTCGACGAGCCGGCCACCATCTATCCGCTGAACAACCTCGGCGTGGTACGCGACCTGGTCGGCGATCAGCGCCACGCCTTCGCCCAGTACGCGGCAATACAGCCCTGGCTGCAGGCCGAAGCGCCGGAAGACGGCAAAGAGCATCGGCAAACCCCCGAACAGCGGCAAGCGCTGGACGGCTACTACGAGTGCATTCTGTGCTTCTGCTGTACCTCCGGCTGTCCGAGCCACTGGTGGAACGGCGATCGGTTTCTGGGGCCGGCGGTGCTGCTGCAGGCGTGGCGCTTCCTGGCTGACAGCCGCGATCAGGCAACCGGTGAGCGCCTGGACGAACTCGAGGATCCGTTTCGTCTGTATCGCTGCCATACGATCCTCAACTGTACGCGTACCTGCCCTAAAGGCCTCAATCCGGGCAAGGCCATCGCCGAGATCAAGCGCAAGATGATCGCGCGGCAGAGTTGAGCTCTGGATTGAACCTTGGAGTGTGCAGCCATGAAAAATCCGTCGCGTCCCCTATCTCCGCACGTTCAGGTCTATCGCCCCCAGCTTACCTCGGTGCTGTCGTTCAGCCATCGGCTGAGCGGACTCTTTCTTAGCCTGGGTGCCGTACTGCTGGTGGCGTGGCTGCTGGCCGCCGTGACCGAGGCGCACGCCTTTGTCGCCATCAATGGCTGGCTGGGCTCTCCCCTGGGGCTGCTGCTGCTGTTCGTCTGGACGCTGGCGCTGTTCTTTCATCTGTGCAACGGCATCCGCCATTTGCTGTGGGACGCGGTGCTCGGATTCGAGCTGAAAAGCATCTACCTGTCGGGGTGGATCGTCGTTTTTTCGAGTGTCGGGCTGACGCTGGTGACCTGGGCGCTGGCCCTATGGCAGGCGGGGTGAATGCAATGGCGAACCGCGACAATCGTGCGGCATTGAGCCGGGTCCGCGGCCTGGGATCGGCCAGGGCGGGCGTCGGCGCCTGGCGCTGGCAGCGCGTCACGGCCGTGGCCCTGGTACCCCTCGTGATATGGAGTCTGGCGTCGCTGATCGCGGTCGCGGGAGGAGGCGAGCGCGAGGCCGTGGTGGCTTGGCTGGCTCGCCCCGGCGCGGCAATCCCGATGATTCTGCTGCTGATCGTCCTGTTCTGGCATATGGCGCTGGGTCTGACGGTGGTCGCCGAGGACTATCTGCATCGTACCGGCGTGAAGATCGCGGCGGTGGCGATCATACAGCTTGCCTGTCTGGCGCTCGGTGTCGCCGGCGCAGCGGCGGTCGTATTGGCTGTTGCTTCTGGTATGTGACCCCCTATTTAGGAGATTGTCATGCCGTTTCCCGACTTTTTCGATGAAGCGCCCGTCATTCGCGTGCGCGATCCGCTGGCCGCTCTGCTGGGCGCCGCGGCAGAGGGAATCATGGAGTATCGCTACGTGGACGCCGTGCGGCTGGCGGGTCATTCCTGTCCGACCGTGGCCGGCGCCTTCTTGACCGCCCGAGCAGCGCTGAACGCGCTCTATCCGGATGCGCTGCCCGAACGCGGCGCTATTGCCGTACGGATGCCGTCGCCGGAAGCGCAGGGTACCACTGGCGTCGTCGCCCAGGTGTTGACGCTGCTCACCGGCGCCGCCGGGGAGGGCGGCTTCAAGGGCATTGGCGGCCGGTTCGCACGCAGTGGGCGGCTCAGCTTTGCCGCGCATGACGGCGAAAATGGCGGTGCCGTGCGCTTCGAACGACTCGACACCGGGAACGCCGTGGCGGTGGCGTTTGATGCCGGCAGGGTGCCCGTCGATATCTCCCAGCGGGAGCGTATGCAGGCGGTCATGCAGGGGCGTGAAACCCCCGAGCAGCAGGCTGAATTTGCGCGCTCATGGCAGGCGCGCGTACGCCGAATGCTGCTGGAACACGCCGATGATCCTGCAATGGTTCGCGTCGTCCCGCTGGGCAGCACGGTCATTTAGCAGGTTTTTTGGCGCCGCCCTGAGCGAGCCGATTGCGCTGAACGCTTGTCGATAGTGAAGAGGTATCTTGCACTCTTTCATTGAACACGAGCAGTGAGGAAGCAGCTATGGAAATCAATACCTTCGGCGATCTGATCGGCTGGACGAGCCGGCTGCATGAGCAGCTGGGGCAGTGTCTTGCGCAGGCCGTCAGCCTGAATGAGGATGAGCGAGCCAGGATGCTGCTGGAGTATCTGGCGGCGCATGAGGACGAAATGGCGCGCGTGGTAGGCGAGTTCAAGCGCAGGGCAGACCCCAAAGCCTTGAATACCTACGTCGCCTACCTTTACGAAGCGCACTCACAGCAGCCCATTCAACCCCATCGATACAGCGATGCCTCCCTGTATGGAACGCTCTCCTTTGATGGCATCTGTCGCGAAGTCTTCGATTTTCATGACCAGGTGGCCGATCTTTTTCGTCGCCTCAGCGATGAGGCGGTCATTCCCGAAGCGAGCGAGCTGGTCGAGTCGCTGCTCGAGTACGAGCATAGCGAAGCGATGCGCCTGGTTCGCCAGGCGGAGATCATGCAGGACGTGTGATCGGTAAGCCGGCTTACTCCTGCTCGCTTTCGCGCACGGCGAACTGCAGGTTCTGGGCCAGACGCGCGTAGTCGAGCAGAATTTCTGCGCTTTCCTCGACCTGGGCGCGATCTATCGGCTGATCCTGGGCCTCGTTCTCCTCATCGTCGGCGATCTCTTCCTCGGCGTGGCCGACTCGCGCGTCGATCCATTCTTCCAGCGGTTCTAGCCCCAGGGCCTCGCGGCGCTCGTTCTCCAGCGCCAGCTGCTCGGCGTCCTGAGCCTCGACCTCGCGGCGGCGCTGCTCGAGATTGAGACTGACGCTGGTGTGCTGTTCGCGTAGGCGCGTGGCGAGAGCCGCCTGACGCTCCAGGTAGTGGAAGTTTGGATGCTCCTCGGCGCGCTGCTGATGACGCTTTCGCAGCATGTCGAGATACATCTGCGGCTCGCCGTATTCGCGGTACTGCACCTCGCGCACCGTATCCCAGGGCAGGGCGTTGTCCAGACTGCTTTCGCCGATCTTTTCCGGGTCGATCAGGCTGGGGAACAGGATGTCCGGGGTCACGCCGCGATTCTGGGTGCTGGCGCCTGAAATGCGGTAGAACTTGGCGCGGGTCAGCTTGATCTGGCCGTGGCTCAGCTCGCTCAGGGTCTGAACCGTGCCTTTGCCGAACGTTTCGGAGCCGATCACCAGGCCGCGTCCGTAATCCTGTATGGCGCCGGCAAAGATCTCCGAGGCCGAGGCGGACAGGCGATTGACCAGCACGGCCAGGGGGCCGTCATAGTGGGTGCCGCTTTCGGTGTCGCCATACAGGCTGATGCGCCCCCGGGCATCGCGTACCTGAACGGTGGGGCCGCGATCGATGAACAGGCCGATCAGGGAGTTGGCTTCCTGAAGGGCGCCGCCGCCGTTGTTGCGCAGGTCCAGCACGATACCTTCAATGTCTTGTTCCAGCAGGCTTTGCAGCTCCTTGGCGACGTCGCGGGTGGTGCTGCGATACTCTTCCTCGCCGGCCTGCCAGGCATCGAAGTCGACGTAGAAGGTCGGCACCTGAATCAGGCCAACCCGGTGCGTGCCGTCCTCGCGCTCGATCTCGATCACCTCGCTCTTGGCCGCCTGGTCCTCGAGCTTGACGGTATCCCGCGTGATCTCGATGATCTTGCTGCGGCTCATGTCCACCGCTTGGGCCGGCACGATGTCGAGCCTGACCACGGTGCCCTTGGGGCCGCGGATCATTTCGGCCACGTCGTCCAGACGCATGCCAACCACGTTGACCATGTCTTCGCCGGGGGTACCCACGGCGATAATCTTGTCGGCGGGCTCAAGCAGACCCGAGCGTTCGGCGGGGCCGCCGGGCACCAGGCTTGCGATCTTGACGAACTCGCCCTCGGGCTGAAGCAGAGCGCCAATCCCTTCCAGCGACAGGCGCATCTGGATATCAAACATTTCGCTCTGGCGCGGCGACAGGTATTCGGTATGCGGGTCAACCGTGCCGGTAACGGCGGCCATCAGCAGTATCAGCACGTCTTCTTCGTTATTCTGACGCAGCCGGTTCAGCTGGCCTTCGTAGCGCTTGCGCAGGGTGTCTTCGACTTCCTCGGGCTCCTGCTCGCTCAGCGTCAGCGACAGCGCCGCGTTTTCCAGCCGCTTGGTCCACAGCGCTTCGAGCTCTTCGCCGTTGCGCGGCCAGGGGGCATCCTCGCGGTTGATCTGCATGCGCTGATCGCTGTTGAAGTCGAAGTCGAGGCCTTCATCGAGTCGTGCCAGGGTCCAGCCAAGCTGCTCCTCGACGCGCTGCTGGTAGCGGTCATAGAGCGCATAGGGGCGCTCCAGCTTGCCTTCAATGAGGGCCTCGTCCATGCCGGTGGCCAGGTCTTCGAAGTCGTCGACATCGCTGACGGTCAGGTAATAGCGCTGATTGTCGAGCACATCGAGATAGCGCTGGAAGGCGCGGCGCGACCAGTCGTCGTCGAGAATGGTCTCGACATAGTGGCCGTAGCGCAGCGACTCGGCAACTTCCCTGGCCGCTCGGCTTTGCGGCTCCCCCGGGGACAGCTCCGCCACGGCCGGCGCGACAGCAAACAGCAGGGCCAGGGTCGCTGCACGCCCCAAAGTGACTAACAGGCTCATCGATGAAGCTCTCCCGGATTCAGGTACACTGGACTGCCTTGGAATCAATCGACTGACGAACCGCTGCTTTGCGCGGCACGATTTCGCATTGTAGCAGCTTGCAGGTTCTCATTAGACCCCCAGAGCATTCACGTTGACCACCCATGCCACCAGAGGAACTCATGTCCCAGCACGATGCCCTTGATCGTCTTCTCGACTTCTTGCAGGCCGCCCCGACACCCTGGCATGCCACGGCGTGCATGGCAGAGCGTCTGGAGGCGGCCGGCTATCGCCGCCTGCAAGAAACGGATGCCTGGCAGCTCGAGCCGGGTGAGCGAGTCTATGCGACGCGCAACGATTCCTCCATCGTTGCGCTGCAGCTGCCCGCGGCGGGGCTGTCGTCGCTGCGCATGATCGGCGCCCATACCGACAGCCCGTGCCTGCGGCTCAAGCCCAACGCCGCTCAAACCGCCGCGGGCTGGCTGCAGCTGGGCGTGGAGGTCTACGGTGGAGCCCTGCTGGCCCCCTGGTTCGATCGCGACCTGGGGCTGGCGGGGCGCGTCCATGTGCGCCACGGCGACGGGCGCATCGACGGCGTGCTGCTCAACGTGGCGCGACCGATAGCCGTTGTTCCGAGTCTTGCCATTCATCTCGACCGCGAGGCCAACAAGGACCGCACCATCAATCCCCAGACCGATATGCCGCCGGTGCTGATGCAGAGCGAGGAGAGCGCCGACTTCGAGCGGCTGCTGGCGACCTGGGTGGCCGAACAGCACGGCCTGGACAGCGCCGAGATCGTCGATTTCGAGCTGTGTTTCTACGATGTCCAGCCGCCATCGCGGGTCGGGGTCAGGCAAGAGCTGCTGGCCTCGGCGCGGCTCGACAATCTGCTGTCGTGCTTTATCGGCCTGGAGGCGCTGCTGGCATCGGACGGGCAGGAGGGCGCGCTGCTGGTGGCAAACGATCACGAAGAAGTTGGCAGCGCCAGCGCCTGCGGCGCTCAGGGACCGTTTCTTGGAGACGTGCTGCGCCGAGTCAATGCGCAGCTCGGCACGCCGGGAGACGAGGGTTTCGTACGCCTGATTCAGGCCTCGCGGATGATCTCCTGCGACAACGCCCACGCCCTGCACCCCAACTTTGCCGACAAGCACGACAAGGCGCACGGCCCGGCGCTCAACGGCGGGCCCGTGATCAAGGTCAATGCCAATCAGCGCTATGCCACCAATAGCGCTACGGCGGCGATGTTTCGCGAGCTGTGCCGCCAGGCCGGGGTGCCGGTGCAGGCCTTCGCGGTGCGCGCCGACATGGGCTGCGGCAGCACCATCGGGCCGATCACCGCCACCGAGCTTGGCGTGCCGACGCTGGATGTCGGCGTGCCGCAGTGGGCCATGCATTCGATTCGCGAGACCGCCGGTGCCCAGGACGTGGAGTATCTGACCAAAGCGCTGAGCGCTTTCGTGAACAGCCCCGAACTGGTGTGATAAGCATAAACGAAAGGCAAAAAAGAGCCCGCCTGATCTCAGGCGGGCTCTTGGCGTCTTTGGTGGCTACGCCCTGATTCGAACAGGGGACCCCATCATTATGAGTGATGTGCTCTAACCAACTGAGCTACGTAGCCAGGCAACGCGGCGAATTATACTGGCGTGAAAGTCCCTGTCAAGCATTGGCCGGACTTTCAACAGCGTCACTTCGCTGGATCAGACGTTGAAGCGGAAGTGAATCACATCGCCGTCGTTGACCACGTACTCCTTGCCTTCCAGGCGCCACTTGCCGGCGTCCTTGGCCGCCTGCTCGCCGCCCAGCGTCACGAAGTCGTCGTAGGCGATGACCTCGGCGCGGATAAAGCCCTTCTGGAAGTCGGTGTGGATCACGCCCGCGGCCTCCGGGGCGGTGGCGCCGATTTTTACGGTCCAGGCGCGCACCTCCTTGACGCCCGCGGTGAAGTAGGTCTGCAGGCCGAGCAGCTTGTAGCCGGCGCGGATCACGCGGTCGAGCCCGGGCTCCTCCATGCCCATCTCGTCGAGGAACATGGCGCGCTCATCGTCGTCCAGCTCGGCGATCTCCGACTCGAGCTGGCAGCATACCGGCACCACCTCGGCGTTTTCCGCAGCGGCGATCGCGCGCACCACGTCGAGATAGGGGTTGTTGTCGAATCCGTCCTCGCTGACATTGGCAATGTACATGGTGGGCTTGAGCGTCAGAAAGCCAAAGCTTCTAAGCTGGCGCTGCTCGTCGTCGTCCAGGCCAAAGCTGCGCAGCGGCAGGCCTTCGGCCAGGTGCGGCTGGATGCGATCGAGAATAGCCTTGGTGGCGATGGCGTCCTTGTCGCCGCCCTTGACCACGCGGACCAGACGCTGAATCGCCTTCTCGACGGTGTCCAGGTCGGCCAGGGCCAGCTCCAGATTGATGATCTCGATGTCCGCGCGGGGATCGACCCGGTTGGCCACGTGGATGACGTTGTCGCTGTCGAAACAGCGCACCACGTGAGCGATGGCCTGTGTCTCGCGGATATTGGCCAGAAACTTGTTGCCCAGCCCCTCACCCTTGGAGGCGCCGGCCACGAGGCCGGCGATATCGACGAACTCCATGGTGGTGGGCAGCGTGCGCTGGGGCTTGACGATCTCGGCCAGCGCATCGAGACGCGGGTCGGGCATGGGCACAATGCCGACGTTGGGCTCGATGGTGCAAAACGGAAAGTTCTCGGCATCGATGCCGGACTTGGTCAGGGCGTTGAACAGGGTGGACTTGCCGACGTTGGGCAGGCCCACGATACCGCAATTGAAACCCATGGATTCTTCCTGGAAAGCGAGTACGGAAATGGAGAGTGGCCGCTATTCTACCCGGGTACAGTGAAAGGCTTAAGCCGAACGCTTCACTGCATGGCTGCAAAGCGATGCGGCCGAGAAGCTATGTTGCCGAGAAGCTATGTTGCCGAGAAGCTATGTCGCCGAGAAGCTATGCAGCCGGTTCATGGCCTTGGCCCAGTCGCCTGCAGCAGCGTGCGGCAGAGTCGCCAGGCACACGGCGATGGCGTCGTCGATGGCGCTGCGCTCGGCCTTGCCGGGGCGGCTCAGCACGTAGTTGGTTACCTGGCGGCTGTCGCCGGGGTGGCCGATGCCGATACGCAGGCGGTGGAAGTCCCTGGCGCCGCCCAGCGCGCTGATGGTATCGCGCAGACCGTTGTGGCCGCCGTGGCCGCCGCCGCTCTTGTAGCGCGCCGCGCCGGGAGGCAGGTCGAGCTCATCGTGTGCCACCAGCAGCTCGCTGGGCGCCAGCTTGAAGAATCGGCAAAGCGCCGCCACGGCGGCCCCGCTGCGATTCATGTAGGTCGTCGGCTCGAGCAGGTGGAGCTCGTGATCCCCCAGGCGAATACGCGCGTAGCGGCCGAAAAACTTCTTTTCCGGGCGCAGGCTGTCGCCGGCGTCTTGCAGCAGCGCCTCGAGCAGCCAAGCGCCGGCGTTGTGCCGGGTGGCCTGGTACTCGGGACCGGGATTGGCAAGCCCGATAATGGCTTTGAGCTGGCCCATTGGGCATCTCCAAAAAAATCAAGCGCCGCGGCGCTTGATCATGAAGAGAGCAGGCTGCACCAGAATGTGCATCAGAGTGCAGCCCGAGGAGGGAGACGTTATTCGTCGCTGTCGTCGTCCTCTTTATCCTCCTCACCTTCTGCTGCCTCATCGGTTTCCTCTACGTCCTCGTCCTCTTCCTCGTCACGGATCTTGGCCTGGGAGATACTGAGGATGGCGTTGTCGTGGACCTCTTCGCGGGCCAGCGCGAGGACGGTCACGCCTTCTGGCAGCTTGAGGTCGGAGAGGTGCAGGACGTCACCCACGGACAGATCGGCAACGTCGACCTCCAGGTAGTCCGGCAGGTTCTTCGGCAGGCAGCTGATCTCGACATCGTTGGCGAGCAGGTAAAGTTCACCGTCCTCGTCCTTGATGCCCTTGCAGATATCTTCGTTGACCACGTGCAGCGGCACGTGCATGGTGATCTCCTGCGAGGCATCGATGCGCATGAAGTCGACATGCGTCACCAGCGGCTTGAAGGGGTGGCGCTGCAGGTCACGCACGATCACCGGATACTTCTTGCCCTCGACGAGCAGGTCGATGACCGAGGAGAAGAACACCTCGTCTTCGATGGCCTTGTAGAAACCGGTCTTTTCGACGGTAATCGGCTGGGGCGCCTTTTCACCGCCATAGACGATGGCGGGTACTTCCTGGTTCGCACGACGCAGGCGGCGGCTCGCACCTTTCCCCAGGTCGTGGCGAATGCTGGCCTTGAGAGTAAAGTCGGACATGAAATTGCCTCTTGCTTGAGTAGAGAAACAGCGCGGTCCGCGACCAGACCCACGCTATTCCCAGTTTGCCCCGAAGGGCGCGTTCCGGCGCCTGCTCTCAGTGGAACATGGCGCTGACGGATTCTTCGTTGCTGACGCGGCGGATCGCTTCGGCGATCAGACCGGCCACGCTGAGCTGACGAATGCGGCCGCTGCGGCGCGCCGCCTCGGCCAGCGGAATGGTATCGGTCACCACGACTTCGTCGAGTACCGAGTCGGCGATGTTGTCCACCGCGGGGCCGGACAGGATCGGGTGGGTCGCATAGGCCACCACGCGCCTGGCGCCGTGCTCCTTGAGCGCCTCGCCGGCCTTGCACAGGGTGCCGGCGGTATCGATCATGTCGTCGACCACCACGCAGGTACGGTCCTGGATATCACCGATTATATGCATCACCTGGGCCTGGTTGGCCTGGGGGCGACGCTTGTCGATGATGGCCAGATCGACATGCAGCTGCTTGGCGATAGCGCGCGCGCGCACCACGCCGCCAACGTCGGGCGAGACCACCACCAGATTTTCATAGTTCTGGCGTTCGATATCATCGAGCAGGATCGGCGAGCCGTAGACGTTGTCCACCGGGACGTCGAAGAACCCCTGAATCTGATCGGCATGCAGGTCCATGGTCATGACCCGGTCGACGCCGGCCTTGACCATCATGTCGGCCACCACCTTGGCGGAAATCGGCACCCGAGCCGAGCGCACCCGGCGATCCTGGCGGGCATAGCCGAAGTAGGGAACCACCGCCGTGATCCGGCTGGCGGAAGCGCGGCGCAGGGCGTCCACCATCAGAATCATTTCCATCAGGTGATCGTTGGTGGGGACGCAGGTGGGCTGAAGGATAAAGACATCCTTGCCGCGCACATTCTCGTTGATTTCGACCGCAACCTCGCCGTCACTAAACTGGCCAACGGTGGCGTTGCCCAGCCTGTTATCCAGGCTTTCAGCCACTTTCTGGGCGAGTTCGGGATTGGCGTTCCCGGCAAAAACCATCAGTTTTGACACGCGCAGCCACCTTTGCTGTGTAGGGTCTTGTGGATGTCGGATCGTTGTCTTGATATGCCGGAGCGACGATACCCACCGCGCTTAGCGGGGTCGGTCCAGCGCATCGTGAAGAGGAGATCGATTCAGGCCGCGCGCCTTGAAACCCTGCCATCGCGCCGGCAGCTCGGCGAGTATTCGATCGACGTCGCGCTCATGCTCCAGGGGGGCGAACAGGCAGGCTCCGGTGCCGGTCAGCATGGCGCCGGCGCGCTGGCCTAGCTGTTCGCTTAGCCACTCCAGGGCGGCATCAACTTCAGGGTAGAGCGCTCTGGCCGTCGGCTCGCAGTCGTTGCGCCACTCTGCCGATTCCCCCTGCAGTGCGCGCGCCATGGTAATCGGGGGAGTGTTGCGTGTCAATTCGGGGGCCTGGAAAACCGCCGCGGTGGAGACACTGACGCCGGGGTGAATCACCACGAACCACGGGGTTTTCAGAGTGACCGGCACCAGCCGCTCGCCGATGCCCTCCGCCCAGGCGGCGCGGCCGCGCACAAACACCGGCACGTCGGCGCCCAGGGCAAGCCCCAGCTCGGCCAGGGCGTCAATGCCCAGATTGAGCTCCCACAGGCGGTTGAGGCCCAGCAGGGTCGTGGCGGCGTTGCTGCTGCCGCCGCCAAGGCCGCCGCCCATGGGCAGGATCTTGTGCAGGTGAAGGTCGGCGCCAAGCCGGCAGCCGGTTGCGCGCTGCAGGCTGCGCGCCGCGCGCATCACCAGGTTGTCAGCGCTGCTGAGCCCGGCAAGCCGGGGGGAGAGGCGCAGTCTGCCGTCGTCGCGGCGGCGCAGGTCGAGCCGGTCGGCGCGGTCGAGAAACTGAAACAGCGTCTGCAGCTCGTGATAGCCATCGCTGCGGCGCGCGGTGATGTGCAGCATGCGGTTGAGTTTGGCGGGCGCCGGCAGGTCAAGAAGCTGTTTAATCATTTTTCCTGCGCGCCGCCCGGCTGCCAGCGGGTGACCACCAGGGTGACGCGCAGATCGTCGCCGTAGTTCATCACCATGCGGCTGGGCAGCCACAGCCCGTCGGCGCGGGTCCACTGACGGTAGTCGATGGTCCAGCCGTCCTGCTCGAGCCTGGCGGGGAAGGCCAGACTATCCTGGGTCATGCGGTGCGGGCGGCCGTCAGCCGGCAGCCCGCGAATCCAGTCGGTCAGGTCGGATACCGGCAGCGACCAGCCCATCTGCTGCTGCATCAGTTGCTCGGGGCTTTCGGCCTCGAAGCGTCCCTCCCCGGTGGTCAGCGAAACGCGCCCCTCGCGGCCCTCGAGCACGCTGCGACCGCTGCCCGCCGGGCCGCTGAGCAGCATGCGAAAGTGATAGGGTGTCTGGCGCCAGTCGAGATTGGCGCTGGTGGAGTCTTCGGGCGTGCGCAGCCCCACCTTGCCGTTGAGCTCCCAGGTCTTGAGCTGCTGTAGCTTGGCCTGCTGGGCCTGCCATTGATCCGCGCTGCGCTCGGTGCCTCGCTGAGACGGCTGGGCGGCGCAGCCTGCCAGCAGGGCGAGCGTCAGGGCGATGCTCAGCGCCCCGGCGATGCCGGTGCGGCGTCGAGCGGTATAAACAGCGGCGTGGCGCATGATGGTCTCTACTCCTGAGTCGGTGGCGGATAGTCGCGGGCTTGATGGCGGGCTCAGTCGCGTGAGCCGGTCGGCGCCAGGGCCGGAATGCGTCGCAGTAGATCGTCGATGGCGGGGCGCTGTTCGAAGCGCTGCAGCGCCCGTTCGAGCAGCTGGCGCGCACGGAGGCGCTGATCGAGCGCCCACAGCACTTCGATGAGGTGACTGGCGATCTCCTGATCGGGCATGCGCTCCCAGGCGCGCTCGAGCCAGGGCAGAGCGGCCTCGGGATCGCCCTGGCGAAACAGCACCCAGCCCAGGCTGTCGAGAATCGCCGGGTTGTCCGGGTCCAGCTCGTGGGCGCGCTCGACCATGGCAGCCGCTTCGTCGAGTCGCCCCGGCACCTCCTCGTCGGCCAGGGTATAGCCCAGCGCGTTCAGGGCAATGGCGTCGTCGGGATTTTTTTCAAGGACATGGCGCAGTTCGGCCTCCATGCCGGCCAGATCGCCGAGGCGGTAGGCGCGCATGGCACGCTGATAGCGCAGCTCGGCGCTGTCGGAGGATCGCTCCAGGTAGTCATCCAGCAGCTCGTTTGCCTGCTCGTGCTGTTCGAAGCGGTCGAGCAGGGCGACCTCCACCGCGATCAGCTGATCGGCAAAATCTGGATGGGCACGCCGCTCGTTTTCGAGAAAGCGGCGCGCGTCGGCGAGGCGATCGTCTTCCGCCAGGGTCTGGGCGGCGCTGGAGCGGGACAGCACGAAGCTATCTCCCTCCGGTACCCGACGATAATAGAGCAGCGCATTGTCGACCTCGCCCTCAAGCTGGGCGATACCGCCAAGCATCAGCAGCGCCGGGGCCGGCGTCGGGGTGCTGCCGAGCAGCGGCAGCAGCAGGCGCTGGGCTGCGCCGGGCTGCCCTTCTTGAACATAGAGGCGCGCCAGCGCCAGCCGCATTCCCGAGGTGCCGCCGTGATTTTCGAGCAGGGCATCGGTGGTTGCCTCGGCGCTGTCCAGCCGGCCCAGCCGAATCTCGGCCTGGGCCAGCAGCAGCATCAGCTGCGGGTCGTCGGGCTGCAGCTTCAGCCCCTTGCGCGCGCTGTCTCGAGCGCGTCGGGGAGAGTCCATGTCCAGGGCGGTAGCAGCACGCAGGCGCCACACGTCGGGCGCGTCGGCGGCAGCGTCGGGCAGGCGTTCCAGGCGCTGCTGGGCGCTGATTTTCAAGCCGCTGGCGGCTTCCAGCAGCGCCGTGGCAAGCTGGATATCGGTAGTGCTGCGCCCGCCGCTGGCCAGGTGCTCGTGGAGCTGATCGAGCAGCGGTCGGGTGTTGGCGCCGCTCTCGAGCGCCGTCTCGACCAGCTCCAGCAGCTGCGCATCGCCGCCCCGGCTGATGATGGCCAGCCGCTGCTCAAGCGCCAGCGGCCAGTCGCGACGCTGGATGGCAAGACTGGCCAGCAGGCGCAGCGGAGCGTCGGCGTCGGGCGCCAACTGCAGCCAGCGCCGAGTCGTTTCCTCCAGCGCCGCCGGATCATTCAGAAAGCGCGCCGCCAGCGCCGCCCGCTCGGCCAGCGCGGCGCTCTGGTAGCGCTCGGCAGCTTGGATGTAGCCTTCGGTGGCGCGCGCGTAGTCGCCGCGCAGGCCGGCCAGCTCGGCGATCATCAATGTCGACAGGCCGTCGGCATCGAGCCCCTGAGCTACCGGTGGCGCCAGCGCCATGGGGTCTTCGCTGAAGTCGGCAGACGAAAGGCTCTGGCAGCTGCTCAGCGTCATAGCTAGAAAACCGCTGGCCAGAGCCATGGACCCAAGCTTGATGAAAGAATAACGGGGCATGCACGTCTCGGGAGAGGAGAAGAAATTTAGGCCGCCAGCATAGCGGCTTGCCGGCCCTGGGCAAAGCGATGCCTTTTGGCATGGCGCCTTGCCGGGGGTGGGTGTGGTAGACTGTCGCGCCGTGAGAGACTGCGCGAGCCATTGCACGTTGTTGCACGCGCGCGCTGATGATGCAACAGGACCCGAAACCGGAACATGCCCGCGAATACGCCGAGACCGATGACGCTGCTTGCCTTGGGAATCAACCACCGAACCGCGACGATAGAAGTGCGCGAACAGGTTGCCTTTACGCCATCACGGCTGGAGGAGGCCCTGACGCAGCTGCGTAGCCTGCCCGACGTTTTTGAGGCGGCGGTGGTCTCCACCTGTAACCGCACCGAGCTGTACTGCGTGACCGCCGAGGCGGGCGAGCAGGAAATCATCGACTGGCTGGGGCGCTTTCACGGCCTTGAAGCCGAGTCGCTGGCGCGCTGTGCCTATCACTATCACGATGCCGAGGCGGCCCGCCATCTGATGCGCGTGGCGGTGGGTCTGGATTCCATGGTGCTCGGCGAGCCGCAGATACTGGGGCAGCTCAAGGAGGCCTACCAGATAGCGCGTGAAGCCATGGGGCTGGGCGGCGAGCTGGAAGGGCTGTTTCAGCACACTTTCGCCGTGGCCAAGATGGTACGCACCGAGACCGACATCGGGCGCAACCCGGTGTCGGTGGCCTATGCCGCGGTGAGCCTGGCGAGCCGCATCTTCGACGACTTTACCCGGTCGCGGGCGCTTTTGATCGGTGCCGGCGAGACCATCGAGCTGGTCGCGCAGCATCTGCACGAGGCGGGCGTGCGCCAGCTGGTGGTGGCCAACCGGACCCGGGAGCGCGCCGACCAGCTGGCCGGCGGTCTGGGCGGCCGGGCGATCACCCTCGATGAGATCCCCGAAGCGCTGGTGGAGGCCGATATCGTGATCTCCTCCACGGCGGCGCCGCTGCCCATCCTCGGCAAGGGCATGGTGGAGCGCGCGCTCAAGCGGCGGCGCTATCGCCCCATGTTTATGGTCGATATTGCCGTGCCCCGGGATATCGAACCCGAGGTTGGAGGCCTTGGCGACGTCTTTTTGTATACCGTCGACGACCTGGAAGAGGTGATCGACGAAAACCGCCGTCATCGCCAGGTGGCGGCGGATCATGCCGAATCGCTGATCGAACACGGGGTGCAGGGCTGGCAGCAGGGGCAGCGCATTCGCGGCGGGGGCGCGCTGATTCGCAGCGTCAGGGCGCGCGGCGAAGCGCTGCGCGACTATTCGCTGGACGATGCCCTGGCCCGCCTGGCGCGGGGCGAGTCCGCCGAAGAGGTGGTGCGGCGCCTGGCCTATCAGCTGACCAACCGGCTGATGCACCGCCCCACGGTTGCCCTGCGCGAAGCGGCCTCCGAGCAGGACCAGGATATTCTGGAGGCGGCGACCGCGCTGCTGATGGACCCATCCGCCGACGCCGCCACCTCCTCATCTTCCTCATAGGATATCGCCGATGAAAGCCTCCCTGCGCGAGCGCCTCGACGCCTTCTGCGAGCGCTTCGAAGAGCTCACCGCCCTGCTGGGCGAGCCGGATGTGATCGCCGACCAGGCGCGCTTTCGCGACTATACCCGGGAGTATGCCGAGCTCGAGCCGCTGGTGGACGCCTGGCAAACGTACCGCGGCGTCGAGGGCGACATCGAGGCCGCCGAGGCGCTGGCCTGTGACAGCGATAGCGAGATGCGCGAGCTGGCCGAGCTCGAGCGCGTCGAAGGCGCCGAGCGGCTTGAGGAGCTCGAGGCGACGCTCAAGCGGCTGCTGGTGCCTAAAGACCCCGACGATGCGGGCAACGTCTTTCTCGAGATTCGCGCCGGCACCGGCGGCGACGAGGCGGCGCTGTTTGCCGGCGACCTGTATCGCATGTATGCGCGCTACGCCGAGCAGCGCGGCTGGAAGATCGAAATCGTCAGCGCCAGCCACGGCGAGCAGGGCGGCTACAAGGAGATCATCACCCGGGTGCGCGGCGACGGCGTCTACGGCCGGCTCAAGTTCGAATCCGGCGCGCATCGCGTGCAGCGGGTGCCGGCCACCGAGTCCCAGGGGCGCATTCACACCTCGGCCTGCACCGTAGCGGTGATGGCCGAGGCCGCCGAAGTGGGCGAAGTGGACATCAACCCCAGCGACTTGCGCGTCGACACCTTTCGCTCCAGCGGCGCCGGCGGCCAGCACGTCAACACCACCGACTCGGCGGTGCGCATTACCCATCTGCCTTCCGGCGTGGTGGTGGAGTGCCAGGAGGAGCGCAGCCAGCACAAGAACCGTGCCAAGGCGATGTCGCTGCTGGCCTCGCGGCTCAAGCAGGCCGCCCAGGACAGCCGCCACCAGCAGCAGGCCGACGAGCGGCGCTCGCTGGTCGGCTCCGGCGATCGCAGCGAGCGGATTCGCACCTACAACTTCCCCCAGGGGCGCATCACCGATCACCGCATCAACCTGACGCTCTACAAGCTCGGCGAGGTGGTGGACGGCGGCAGCCTGGACGCCATCATCGAGCCGCTGATCAACGAATACCAGGCCGAGCAGCTGGCGGCGCTGCAGCAGGAGGGCTGAGGTGCGCCTGGACAGCCTGCTGGCCCGGGCGACGCGGCGGCTGCAGGATGCCGGCTCGCCGAGCCCGCGCCGCGACGCCGAAGTGCTGCTGTGCCACGCGCTGAGCGTCGATCGCGCCTGGCTGTACGCCTGGGGCGACCGGCCGGCCGATAGCGAGACGCTGGCCCGTTTTGACACCCTGGTTGCGGCGCGCGCCGAGGGCCAGCCGGTCGCTTACCTGACCGGCGAGCGCGAGTTCTGGGGGCTTTCGCTTGCCACCTCGCCGGCCACGCTGATTCCGCGCCCGGACAGCGAGACGCTGGTCGAGGTCGCCCTGGAAAAGGCTGGCTCAGAAACCGGACGGCTGCTCGATCTGGGCACCGGCACCGGCGCCATCGCCCTGGCCTTTGCCAGCGAGCGCCCTGACTGGCAGGTCATCGGCGTCGATCGGAACGCAGACGCCGTGGCGCTGGCCCGGGCCAACGCCGCGCGCCATGCGATCAACAACGCCACCTTTCTGGTCAGCGACTGGTTCACGGGCCTTGACGCATCGCACCGGGCCGAGCGCTTCGCGCTGATCGTTTCCAATCCGCCCTATATCGCCGCCGCCGACCCGCACCTGAGCGAGGGCGACGTGCGCTTCGAGCCGCGCAGCGCCCTGGTCGCCGGCGCGGGGGGGCTTGCCGATCTGCGTTTTCTGGCCCGGTCCGCCCGCGAGTATCTGGCCGACGACGGCTGGCTGCTGCTGGAGCACGGCATGCAGCAGGGCGCGGCGGTTCGCCAGGCCTTGGTTGATGCCGGTTTTGCCGAGGTGGCCAGCCGCACCGACCTCGGCGCTCGCGAACGGGTCAGCCTGGGGCGCCGGGCCGACCACGCGCCTTCCAGCAATCCGACCCTGCCGAGAGAGACATGAAAACAAGACATCGCTCGCTCGACCGCATCGATCTGAACATACTGCGCTGCCTGCAGGATAACGCGCGCATCTCCTATGTGGACCTGGCCTCCCGGGTGGGGCTTTCCACCACGCCGTGCCTGGAGCGCGTCAAGCGGCTCGAGCGTGCCGGGGTGATCCGCGGCTACAGGGCGCTGCTCGACCCGCGAGCGCTCAAGGCCAACCTGCTGGTGTTCGTCGAGATCAGCCTGGAGAGTCAGTCGCCGGTGGTGTTCGACGAGTTTCGCCGCGCGGTGGCCAAGCTGCCCCAGATTCAGGAGTGCCACCTGGTCTCGGGGCATTTCGACTACATTCTCAAGTGCCGCATTCCCGAAATGGCCGCCTACCGCCAGCTGCTGGGCGAGGTGGTGCTGACCCTTCCCGGCGTCAAGGAGTCCAAGAGCTATGTGGTGATGGAAGCGGTCAAGGAGGAGTTCACGCTGCACGTGCCGGACATCGAAACCCTGGAGGAGACGTGACGCCGATGAACGACGAGGCGCTTTTGCGCTACAGCCGCCATATTCTGCTTGAGCCGATCGGCATCGAGGGCCAGCAGCGCCTGCTCGATGCGCGGGTGCTGATCGTGGGCGCGGGCGGGCTCGGCTCGCCGGCGGCCATGTACCTGGCCGCCGCCGGGGTCGGCCAGCTGGTGCTGGCCGACGACGACCACGTCGAGATTCACAACCTGCAGCGCCAGATCGCCCACGGCAATAAAGATCTGGGGCGCGACAAGGCCGAGTCCGCCGCCGAAGCGGTGCGCGCCATCAACGCCGATACGCGGCTTGAAGTGCTCGCCGAGCGGCTGCTGGGCGAGCGGCTGGCCGAGGTGGTGGCCGGCGTCGACGTGGTGCTCGACTGCACCGACGGCTTCGGCAGCCGCTACGCCATCAACGAGGCCTGCCAGCGTCAGGGAACGGTGCTGGTGTCGGGCGCGGTGATTCGCTTCTCGGGGCAGCTGGCGATCTATGACCCGCGCGACCCCGAGTCGCCCTGCTACGCCTGCCTGTATCCGCCGGGGGAAAGCGACGACGACGCCCTGACCTGCGCCGAGAGCGGCGTGGTGGGGCCGATGGTCGGGGTGATCGGCAGCTTTCAGGCGCTGGAGGCGCTCAAGCTGATCAGCGGCGCGGGCACGCCGCACAGGGGCCTGTCCACTTTCGACGCCCTGAGCGGCCAGTGGCGCCATTTCAACGTGCCGCGCGATCCGCGCTGCCCGGTGTGTGGGACGCCCTCAGGAGATCGCCCATGACCGAGCGTCAGCCTGCCCCGCTGGGCCAGGTCAGCGACTTCGATATCCGCCTGCTGCGAGTGTTCAAGGCGGTGGTGGAGTGCGGTGGCTTCACCGCCGCCGAGATGGAGCTGGGCATCAGCCGTTCGGCGATCAGCATGCACATGGGCGACCTGGAGAAACGCCTCGGCCTGCGGCTGTGCCAGCGCGGACGCGGCGGTTTCTCGCTGACCGAAGAAGGGCGCGAGGTCTACGCGGCCGGGATGACCCTGCTGGCCTCGCTCGAGACTTTTCGCACCGAGGTCAACGGCCTGCATCATACCCTGCGCGGGGAGCTCAATATCGGCATCACCGATAACCTGGTCAACAAGCCCGAGATGCGCATCACCCACGCCCTGGCGGACCTCAAGACCCAGGGTCCCGAGGTGCGGATCAACATTCACATGGAGCCCTCGGATGCGATTGCCCAGGGGGTGCTGGATGCGCGGCTGCACGTGGGAGTGGTGCCCGAAGTCAACCTGCTGGCCAATCTCGAGGTTTACCCCCTCTATGATGAGCGCTCACTGCTTTACTGCGCCGATACCCATCCTTTATACACCGACGCCGACGCCTCGCTATCCGCGGACCGCCTGGCTGAATTTGACGCCGTCATTCCCGGCTACCCGCTGCCCAAGAACGCCCGCGATGCGCATGCCTTGCTCGGCGGGACGGCTGCCGCCTCGGACAGAGAGGGCGCGGTCTTCCTGATTCTTACCGGCTGCTATATCGGCTATCTGCCGGATCATCTTGCCCAGCCCTGGGTGGCCGCCGGGCGTCTCAGGTCGCTAGCCATTCCCGGCTGCCAGTATCTCACCCCTTTCGTGGTGATTACCCGCCGTGATCGGCGTTTTCACCGCGTGCTGGACGTCTTCCTGAGCGCGCTTGAGGGGTAGGCGACGGAGCTAAACGGCTCCGCGTGATCGGCCGCCAACATGCGACGGGCGCCCTCGGGCGCCCGTCGCATGGAGGGTGGAGCAACGATCAGCTGCCGCCGGAGGGGAAGTGGAACTCGGCGTGGGCCTTCTCGAAGGGCGCCGCCCAGCGCTGGGAGACCGCCTTGCGCCGCGTATAGAAGCGCACCGCATCGGGGCCGTAGGCGTGCAGGTCGCCAAACAGCGAGCGCTTCCAGCCGCCGAAGCTGTGGTAGGCCACCGGCACCGGCAGCGGCACGTTGATGCCGACCATGCCGACTTCGATCTGGTCGGCAAAACGCCGGGCGGCCTCGCCGTCGCGGGTGAACAGGCAGGTGCCGTTGCCGTATTCGTGGGCGTTGGTCAGCTCGATGGCCTCATCCAGGCTGTCGACCCGCATCACGCAGAGTACCGGGCCGAAGATCTCTTCCCGATAGATGCGCATCTCCGGCGTCACCCGATCGAACAGGCTGCCGCCGATGAAGAAGCCGTCTTCGTGGCCGGGCACGCTCAAGCCCCGCCCATCGGCAACCAGTTCGGCGCCGGCGCGCACGCCCTCCTCGATATAGCTCGCGACCTTCTCGCGATGCTCGCCGGTGACCAGCGGCCCCATGTCCAGGCCCTTTTCAGTGCCGGGGCCGATCTTGAGCGCGGCGATCTTGGGCTGCATGGCCGCAACCAGCCGGTCGGCGGTCTCGTCGCCCACGCACACCGCCACCGAGATCGCCATGCAGCGCTCGCCGGCGCTGCCGTAGGCGGCCCCCATCAGGGTGGCGGCGGCGCTGTCGATATCGGCGTCCGGCAGCACCACGGCGTGATTCTTGGCGCCGCCCAGCGCCTGCACTCGCTTGCCGTTGGCGCAGCCGCGCGCATAGAGGCTCTCGGCGATGGGGGTGGAGCCGACGAAGGAGATCGCCTTGACGTCGGGCGCGTCGAGCAGCGCCTCTACCGCCTCGCGATCGCCGTGGACCACGTTGATCACCCCCTGGGGGGCGCCGGCCTCTTCCAGCAGCTCGGCGATCGCCAGCGCCGAGGTCGGATCCTTCTCCGAGGGCTTGAGGATGAAGGTGTTGCCGCAGGCGATCGCCATGGGGTACATCCACAGCGGCACCATGGCCGGGAAGTTGAACGGCGTGATGCCGGCCACCACGCCCAGCGGCTGGAAGTTGGACCAGGCGTCGATATTGGGTCCGGCATTGTGGGAATACTCGCCCTTGAGCAGCTCCGGCACGCCGCAGGCGTACTCGACGTTCTCGATGCCGCGCCTGAGCTCGCCCATGGCGTCTTCCACGGTCTTGCCGTGCTCTTCGCTGATCAGCTGCACCAGGCGCTCGGCGTGGGTCTCGAGCAGCTGCTTGAAGCGAAACATCACCTGGGCGCGCTTGGCCGGCGGCGTATCGCGCCAGGCCGGAAAGGCGGCCTTGGCGGCCGCCACCGCCTGTTCCACGGTGGCGCTATCGGCGCAGGCCAG
>DATHXP010000206.1:0-3976 GCA_035459605.1 Halomonas sp.
GGATCAGCCCCCAGGCGGATAATCTCCGGGTTGGCGACCATCGCCAGCGGGATGATATAGAGCCCGATGCCCAGCGCCATCGCCTTGAACGCCACCCTGAGCCAGTTTTCTCCCACCATGCCGGCGGCGATGAACACGCCGCCGCACACCGGCGGCGTGATGGTGGAAAGCAGCGCGAACCAAAACACAAAAAGGTGCGCCAGCAGCGGCTCGAGCCCCAGGGCCGTCAGCGCAGGCCCGGCCACCGAGACGCAGATCACATAGGCGGCGGTGGTCGGCACCTCCATGCCCAGCACCAGGCACGCCAGGGCGGTCAGCAGCAGCGCCGGCCACAGCATCTCGCCGGACAGCGAGAGGATCCCCGAGGTGATCTTGACGCCCAGCCCGGTGATCGACAGCACGCCGATCACCAATGAGGCGCAGATGATAATGGCGCCGATCACCGCCACCTGGCGCCCGGCGGTGAGCATCGCCTCGGCCAGACGCGCGGCAAAGCCGCGCAGCGAGAAGCTCAGGGTCACGTCGAAGGCCAGCAGCGCCAGGCCGGCAAACACGGCCAGGCTCGCCGCATACTGCGGCGTATAGCCGCCGAAAAATATCCGTTCGAGCAGGATTACGAAGGGTACGGCAAAGAACAGCGAGGTAACCACCACCTCGCGCCTGCCGGGGCGGTCGGCCTCGGCCAGGGGGCTGAGGTCGTGACGCGTGGCATAGGCATTGATGCCAAACCACACCGTGGCGAAGTACAGCAGCGCGGGCAGCATCGCCGCGGCCATGATCTCGGTATAGGGCGTGCCGGTCAGCTCCACCATCACGAAGGCGCCGGCGCCCATCAGCGGCGGCATGATCTGGCCGCCGGACGAGGCCACCGCCTCCACCGCACCGGCCAGCGCGCGCGGATAGCCCAGACGCACCATGCTGGGAATGGTGATGGCGCCGGTAGACGCCACGTTGGCCGACGCCGAGCCGGAAATCGAGCCCATCAGCGCCGAGGAAATCACCGACACCTTGGCCGCCCCACCGGTCAGGCGCCCGGCCAGGGCGCCGGCGATGTTCATAAAGCCGCGCCCGGCCTCCCCGGCGTTGAGCACCGCGCCAAAGATGACAAAGATTGCCACGACCCCAACGCTGACGCCGGTCAGCGTGCCCCACAGGCCGCCCTCGGTAATCGTCAGCGTACCGACCAGGCTGGGCATCGGCAGGCCGGGATGGCCGAACCGTCCGGGGATGTGCTCGCCCAGCGCCGCGTAGAGCAGCGCCAGCAAGGCCACCAGCGGCAGCGGCCAGCCGATCGCGCGGCGCGCCGTTTCCAGCGCCAGAAAAACCAGAAACACCCCGACCAGCATCTGAAAGGGGGTGTCGATGAAGCCGTATTGATTGGCCAGCGCCTCCTCGTTGAACGCGATGAAGCCGCAGGCGGCCACGCCCAGCGCGGTGAGCAGCCCGCCGCTTGCGCGCTCGAAAGGCGTTCGCGCCGCGAAAATCAAAATCCAGGGCAGCACCAGGGCCATATGCAGCGGGCGGCTGATCAGCGCCGGCGTCAGGCCATAGAAGATCAGACCGAGATGAAACACTACGGTCGCAGCGCCCAGCACCACCCAGATCGGATGCGGGCGAGAGTCAGGTTCACGCATGAGCTAGGCCGGTCGCGCGAGCAGCCAGCCGGTGCATGGCCGACCAGCTGCCCGCAAAAGAGTTAACGCAGGTTATCGGGGATCTCGATGCCGGCCTCGTCGTAATAGCGCACGGCGCCCGGATGCAGGGTGCCGACAATGTTACCAATCATGTCGTGGGTAATGCCGCCCCACCAGGGCGACTCCTCCGCCATGGCCTCGCGCCTGTCCCAGAAGGTCTTGGTCAGGGTATAGGCGGCCGCGTCGGACATGCCCGTGGTGGTATAGGCAATCACCGGCAGCGAGGTGGTTTCCACGTCCTGGTCGATGCCGGCGTAGGTGCCGGCCGGGATGGTCTGACGGGCGGCGCCGGTTTGCTCGATCTGCGCGTCGCTCAGGCTGACCAGGCTGATCGGCATGCTGGCCGCCGTCTCGATGACGTTGGGCGTCGGAAAGGAGCTGGCGGTGACAAAAGCGTCGATCTGACCGTTCTTGAGCGCGTCGGGGCCGCTGCCGATGCTGGCACTGGCCACCTCGATGCGGTCCATCAGGCCAAACAGCGTCAGGTAACGCTCCGCCTCGCGAGCGCCGAAGGTGCCGCGACCGATCAGAATCTCCTTGCCTTCCAGCTCTTCAAGGCCAAGCACGCCGGCGTCATCGGCCACCACGAAGTGCATGGTGATCGCCGGAATCGGAAACAGGCCGCGTATCTCCTGGAAGCGCGGGCTGTTGCGCTCGGCGAAGGGCCCCGCGCCGTCCAGGGCGCTCTGCACCAGGCCCGGCGGCGTGGTAAAGACGTAGTTGCCCTGGCGCGCCATCACCTCCATGACGTTTTGCACCGATCCCTGGCTCTCTTCGAGGGTCAGCACCATCTCGCTCTCGGTCCCCCGGCGGATGGCCTCGGAGAGCTCGACACCCATCTGATAGTAGGCGGTACCCGCCGAGGCGGACTTGTAGGTGACGCGGGTCTCGGCCACGGCCTGGAGCGACGTCGCCCCGATCAGAACGGCGGCCGCCGAGGCCAGCAGGGTACGTGAAAATGGGAGCATGGAGATTTCCTTATATGGCCGGAATGGCTAGGTTCGAAGCGGCTGAGCCCAAATGCTGCTGAGCAAGAAGACCCAGAGTAATTCATTGTCATGCCAACCCTATATAATGCCAGATTTTCCGGTCAAGGAGCCGTGTCGAATCAGCGCGCTGTGCTGGTGTACTATCGGGTAGGAGCGGCAGGCGGCATCAGCAGCGCCATCTAACCGCCTAGACGGCCACCAGGCGCCCCGCCTCTAGCCGCAGCTGGCGATCGGCCAGGGCTTCAATGTCGTCGCGGTCGTGGCTGACCAGCAGTACCGCCACGCCCTGCGCCTTGTGGCGCAGCACCTGGGTCCACAGCCCGCGCCGCGTCTCCTCGTCCAGGCCGCTAAAGGGCTCGTCGAGCAGCAGCAGCGGCGAGCCGCGCAGCAGCGCGCGCAGCAGCGCCACCCGCTGGCGCTGGCCGCCGGACAGCTCCCCCGGCAGGCGCTCGTGCAGGCCTTCGAGCCCTACCTCGGCCAGGCCCTCGCGAATCCGCTTCATCTGGCTTGCCGATAGCCGCATGTCGGAGGCCAGCCCCAGGCCAACGTTGCGCCACACCGGCAGATGATCGAACAGGTTGTGCTCCTGAAATACCGTGGTGATGCCGCGCTGCCAGGGCGGCAGCTCGAGCAGATCGCGCCCCTTCCAGCTCAGACTGCCGGCGCTGGGCAAAAGGAAACCGGCCAGCAGCCCGAGCAGGGTGCTCTTGCCCGAGCCGGAAGGCCCCTGCACCGCCAGGCACTCGCCCGGCGCCAGCTGGAAGTCGAAGCAGAAATCCGGCGTCTCGCCCGGATCGCAGCGCTGGTAGTGGAAGGTCAGGTCACGACAGTCAAGCATGGGCGCCCCGCGGATGGCGAGAGAGGCGGTCGAGCGCGGCAAACACCAGCGCCACCAGCGCCAGCAGCAGCAGCGCCGTGGCCGACGCGCCCTGAAAGCGGTAGCTGCCCAGCTGCTGATAGAGCAGCATCGGCAGGGTCGGTGCCGACGGGCTGCCGAACAGCGCAATCACGCTGAAGTCGCCAAGCGACAGGGTCATGGCATAGGCCAGCGCCAGCGCCAGCGGGCGGCGCAGATGCGGCCACACCAGCCAGCGCAGTCGCGCCGCGCCCCGCACGCCGAACTGGTCGGCCAGCCGCCGCTCGTGGGCGGACATGCCCGGCACGCCGCCGCGCAGCACCTGCATGGCAAACGGCAGGGCCATCACCGCATTGACCAGCACCACCAGCCCGTAGCCCTGCCAGCCGCTGCCCAGGGTCGGGCGCAGCAGCAGGAAGAGTCCGGTGCCTAGCACT
>DATHXP010000207.1:0-3161 GCA_035459605.1 Halomonas sp.
GGCGCCGAAGTGCTCACCGGCGGCGACAAGGAAAGCTTCGACCCGGCCTACGACAAGGGGTTCTATATCCAGCCGACCCTGCTCAAGGGCCACAACAAGATGCGCGTCTTCCAGGAGGAAATCTTTGGGCCGGTGGTGGCGGTGACCACCTTCAAGGACGAGGCCGAGGCGCTGGCGATTGCCAACGACACCGAGTATGGGCTGGGCGCCGGGGTGTGGAGCCGCGACATCAATGTGGCTTTCCGCATGGGCCGCGGCATCCAGGCGGGGCGCGTGTGGACCAACTGCTACCAGCTATACCCGGCGCACGCCGCCTTCGGTGGCTACAAGAAGTCCGGGATCGGCCGCGAGACTCACAAGATGGCGCTTGAGCACTATCAGCAGACCAAGAATCTGGTGGTCAGCTACGACATCAACCCGATGGGCTTTTTCTGATAAAAGAGCTAAAGAGCGTTTTTCCTGACGGAGCGCGCCTTGGCCATGCCAAGGACGCGCTCCGTTTTTTTGTGTGCCAAGCTGCTGCTTGCACTATTTTTCTTGACGTCGACTTCAAGGTGATCGTCGTGAGTGGAAGGCCTCCCTTGATCAGGAAATCCTTGCCGCTTCACGACTGTTTGGCAAGGCACGTCCTGACTTCGTCATCGGTCGTCTGGTCGAAATCCATGTACCACTGCCCGACGGCGCGAAAATTGTCCGGGGTTGCCACGCACACTGCTACATCGACGTCGCGGGTCAGCCGCCTCAGGGTGTCGGCGGGCGCAACGGGCACGGCCAGGACAAGCTCTCGGGCGCCCAGGCGCCGCACGGCCTGAATCGCGGCGCGTATACTGGCGCCGGTGGCAACGCCATCGTCCACCAGGATGACGCGGCGGTCGCGCAGGTCAGGGTAGGGTTGCTCGCCGCGGTAGGCGATTTCGCGACGGATAAGCTCTCGATGTTCGGCGTCGATGACCGCTTGCAGGCGCTCGGCATCGATGCCGAGCCGGTCAATCAGCGCGTCGTCGAGCACGCTGATGCCGCCGCTGGCGATGGCGCCCATGGCGAACTCTTCGCGCCCGGGGACGCCGAGCTTGCGCACGACCATGACATCCAGGGGCGCCTGCAGCGCCTGGGCGACCTCGGCTGCTACCGGCACGCCGCCGCGCGGCAGGCCCAGCACAAGAGGGTCGCTCTCGCCGGCAGGAAGCTCGGCAAGCAGCCGCTTGGCAAGGGCGCGGCCAGCGGCGCGACGGTTGGCAAAGGGAAGCTCCGACATGACAGACCTCCAGAAAAGGGGCTTGCTTCCCTTAGTGTGACAGGGCGGCGACGTTGCGCAAATCTTTAGACGCCAGCGCCCGGCGGAGCCGGGCGCATTGGGTGGACGCAATTGGCGTAACGCAACGGGCTATTCGTTCCAGGGATTGCCGAAGTAGCCCCCCATGCCGCCGCCCATGGCGCCGCCTCCCATGCCGCCTGGCATGCCGCTGCGCATAGTTTCGCGCAGCTCCTGCAGCTGCTCTGCGCTGAGGATCTCGGTCATGGCGTCGTAGTGCTCCTGGCGCAAGTTCTGCCAGGCCGCGCGGCGCTCGCTGGGGCTATCGAACTTGCGGTCTCGCAGATCCTGCATCTCGGCGTAGAAGGACTCGCGGCTATCGCTCAGCGCCTGGCGCTGCTCCGCGGAGATCCCCCAGGCGTCGAGCCGTTCGTTCATGCGCTGGCGCATCTCTTCAAAGCGCTCGTTGCGCATCTCCTGGCGGGCATCGTTCAGCGCCTGGCGCTGGCCGTCATCGAGCATCGCGTTCATGCGCTCGCGATGCTCTTCACGCAGCTCCATCATTGCCTCGCGATGCTCCTCACGGGCGTCTTCAAGCGCCTGGCGAGTCTGCTCGTCGATACCGGCACGCTCAAACAGCGCTTGACGCTGCTCGATCTGGCGCTGCTGGTAAGCGTCGCTCCAGCCTTGGCGGTTGCCGTCTTCGGGCGCGGCAATGGCGCCCAGCGATAGCGGGGCAATGGCTGCGGCAAGCAGGGCGGGGGCGAACCATTGGCGAATTGTCCGGGTCTTCATGGGTATAGCTCCTGTCGCTTGGGTTGATGCAGCCAGTATCCACCGCCAGCGTGCAGGCTTGATGGAGCGAAAGTGCAAAGTTCATGCACTCTGGGCGCTATTCTTCCGGCTGATACTTGTAGCCGACGCCGTAGACCGAGCGGATCACTTCACGCTCCTGCCAGACGTCGGTGATCTTGCGGCGCAGCTTCTTGACGTGGCTGTCCACCGTGCGCTCGGAGACGATGCGGTGGTCGCGGTACATGTGATCCATCAGCTGTTCGCGGGTAAAGATGCGCCCCGGCGAGCGCATCATCACGCGCAGCAGCTGGAATTCCACGGCGGTCAGGCTCAGATCCTGACCGTCGGCCAGGGCGCGCCAGCCGTCCTCATCGAGCACCAGCTGGTCTTCCCCGCTTGGCTCCAGGGGGTCGTTTGCGGCGCGGCTGCGACGCAGCACGGCGCGAATGCGAGCGACGACTTCCCGAGGGCTGAAGGGCTTGCAGATATAGTCGTCGGCACCCAGCTCCAGGCCCAGCAGGCGGTCAATCTCCTCGACGCGGGCGGTAAGCATGATGATTGGCAGCTGAGGCCAGCGCTGGCGGAGTTCGCGGCACAGCGTCAGGCCGTCGGTGCCCGGCAGCATCAGGTCGAGCAGCACCAGCTCCGGAAGCGAGGCTTGGGTTTCAAACCAGGGCAGCACGCTGTCGCCGTGCTCCAGGTGATGGCTGGAGAAGCCGCCGCTGGCAAGGTAGTCCGCCACCAGGCGGGCGATCTTGGGCTCGTCCTCGACGATCAGAATATGGTCCGTGGCGATGCGGTCGGGGGCGGATTCTGCGTGGCTCATGCGTGCTGCGCTCCAGGCGATGTATGGGTAACGGTGTCGGTGATGGCGGGAAAGCTCAGCGTCCAGCGTAGCCCGCCCAGCGCCGAGGAGTCGGCATGCATTTCGGCGCCGTGCGCTCGGGCTAGCGCATAGGCAATGGAGAGCCCCAGCCCGCTGCCTCCGCTGGCGCGGCTGCGCGAGCCTTCGAAGCGATACAGGCGCTCGGTCAGGTGGGCAAGTTCGCTTTGCGGCACGCCGGGAGCGCTGTCCTCCCAGCTCACCAGCCACTGTCCGTCGTGCGCTTCCAGG
>DATHXP010000208.1:0-17057 GCA_035459605.1 Halomonas sp.
GCCCTGCGGCGGCGCGCCGCCGGCTGTCAAGATATCGCCTGTCTGTGGTAGGCTGGCGGGAAAATTTCGTGTCGCTTAGCAACTGCCACGCGGCGCTCCGACGCTCAGGCCGGGCGCTGACACGCTAGGCGAATCGCCGCCGTGAAGAGGTATACCAGCATGAGCGACAAGAGCTCACACCGGGTGTCCAGCGGAGCCAAGTACCGCAGCGCTCAAGGCACCGCCGCCATCAAGGATGGCATGAAACAGCGCCCCCACAGCGAGTCCGAGCCGGATCTCGGCCGCAAGCCGGCCTGGCTGCGCGCCCAGATGCCCGGCGGTCAGCGCTTCGAGGCCGTGAAACGCAACGTCAGCCAGCACCGGCTGAGCACCGTCTGTGCCGAATCCCACTGCCCCAACCTGGGTGAATGCTGGAGCAACGGCACGGCGACCATCATGCTGATGGGCTCGATCTGCACCCGGGCGTGCCGCTTCTGCGCGGTGGATACCGGCAACCCCCAGGGCTGGCTGGATAGCGAAGAACCCGAGAACACCGCCAAATCGGTGGAGCTGATGGGGCTGCGCTACATCGTGCTGACCTCGGTGGACCGCGACGACCTGGCTGACGGCGGCGCCGGCCACTACGCCGCCTGCATTCGCGCCATCAAGACACGCACCCCCGAGGTGGTGGTCGAAGCGCTGACGCCGGATTTCGACGGCGTGCACAGCGCGGTCGAAGAGGTCGTTGACTCGGGGCTGGAGGTGTTTGCCCAGAACGTCGAGACCGTCGAGCGGCTGACCCGGCGCGTTCGCGACCCCCGCGCCGGCTATCGCAAGACGCTGGACGTGCTGGCCCACGCCAAGCGCTACCGCCCGGATATCCTCACCAAGACCAGCCTGATGCTGGGCCTGGGCGAAACCGAAGAAGAGATTTTCCAGACCTTCGACGACCTGCGCGAGATCGGCGTGGATATCGTCACCCTGGGCCAGTACCTGCGCCCGACCCGCAACCATCTGCCGGTGGAGCGCTGGGTCACGCCCGAGGAGTTCGAGCGCTATCGTCAGGTTGGCCTGGAGAAGGGCTTCATGGAGGTGCCCTCCGGCCCGCTGGTGCGCTCCAGCTACCGCGCCGATCGGGTCTTTGAGAAGAACAACCTGGGCCTGGAGCTCTCCAGCCGCGCGCAGGTCCCCGACCAGGCGCCCGATCCCGACAGCATCATCCCCACGCGCAGCGTCGGCTGAAACGGCGCTGAGGCGCTAGCTGGCCTGCAGCTCGCGCCCCAGCTGGCTTGCAAGGCACTTTGCCAGCTGCTCCCCCACCGCCATGGCAGAGGGCACCTGCTCGACCAGATCGATCATCCGCGTCATCTCAAGGCCCGCGTAGCCGCAGGGGTTGATGCGCCGAAAGGGCGCCAGGTCGTTGTCGACGTTGAGCGCCACGCCGTGAAAGCTTGCGCCGCGTCGTATGCGCAGTCCGAGCGAGGCGATCTTGCGCTCGCCCACATAGACGCCCGGCGCCTCGGGGCGCGCGACAGCCTCGATCCGGTAATCCGCCAGCAGGCGGATGACGGCATCCTCGATGGCGCTGACCAGCCCGCGCACGCTGAGCCTGGCGCGGCGCACGTCAAACAGCGGGTAGAGCACGATCTGGCCGGGGCCATGGTAGGTAACCTGCCCGCCGCGATCGGTCTGCACCACGGGGATATCGCCCGGCAGCAGCAGATGCTCGGGCTTGCCCGCCCTGCCCTGGGTGAACACCGGCTCATGCTCGACCAGCCACAGCTGGTCTTGGGTCGCGGCATCGCGCGCGTCGGTCAGCTCGCGCATGGCGTGCCAGACCGGCTGGTAGGCGCGGCGTCCCAGTCGATACAGCCTGATCGCCGCCATCGTCAAATCACCGCGTGCACGCGGCCGGTAGCCTTAAGCGCCTCGAACAGCGCCTTGATCTGCGCCTCCCCGGTGGCGCGCAGGGTGAGACGCGCCGAAAGAAAGCGACCGCTGCGACTTTCCACCAGCTGAATGCTGGACGCATCGAAGCCGGGATCGTGCCGCTTGACGACCTCCGCCACCGCCTCGCCAAAGTCGTCGGCCGCATCACCCACCACCTTGAGCGTATAGTCGCAGGGAAACTCGAGCCTGGGCGGTTCCGTTGCGCTACCCGTAACGGGCTGACGAAAGACTCTTGTCTTGCGGTTCACGTCCGATACCTCCTCAGGATGAACTGTCGTGTGCGACTCGCCCTGGCTTCATCAGTCGAACAGACCGCTGAACAGACCGGTGAAAAAGCGCAGGATGCTATCGATCAGACGCTTGAAAAAGCCGCCCTCCTCCATCGGCTCAAGCGCCAGCAGGTCGCGCTGATCAACCACCTCGTTGCCCAGCTTGACGGTCATCTGACCCACCACCTGCCCCTCCTGTATGGGCGCCTGAAGATCCTGCTGGATCACGATATCGGTGGTCATCTCCTCGCGGCGATCCCGGGGCACGGTCACGTCGACGGCCGTGTCGACGCCCACCGAGAGATTATTGTCGACGCCGCCCCAGACCCTGGGCGAAGCGAGTTCGGTGCCGGCATCTTCGAGCTTCAGGGTCTCGAAGTAGCGAAAGCCATAGCTGAGCAGCTTCTGGGTTTCCTGGGCGCGGGCCTCTTCGGATGAGGTGCCCATCACCACCGACACCAGCCGCATGCCCTCGCGCTTGGCCGAGGCCACCAGGCAGTAGCCGGCCTCATTGGTCCAGCCGGTCTTCAGGCCGTCGACGCTTGAATCACGCCACAGCAGGCGGTTGCGGTTGGGCTGCTCGATGCCGCCGTAGCTGAACTGCTTGTGGGCATAGATTGCGTAGTGTTCGGGATAGTCTTCGATGATATGGATAGACAGATTGGCCAGGTCGCGCGCTGAGGAGTAGTGCTCCGGGTCGGGCAGGCCGGTGGCGTTCACGAAGTGGCTGTCGCGCATGCCAAGGCGAGCGGCATGCTGGTTCATGATATCGGCAAAGGGGGCTTCTCCGCCGGCCAGGTACTCGGCCATGGCGACGCTGGCGTCGTTGCCGGAAACGATCACGATGCCGTGCAGCAGCTCCTTGACCGGCACCTGAGTGCCCACCTCGATAAACATCTTCGAGCCGCCCATGCGCCAGGCCTTCTCGCTGATCGGCACCAGATCATCGGCGCTGATGTTGCCGCTGTTCAGCTCGCGCTCGACCAGGTAGGCGGTCATCAGCTTGGTCAGGCTCGCCGGCGGCAGACGCTCGTCGGCGTTGTGCTCGGCCAGCACCCGACCGCTGTCGGCATCCATCAGCAGCCAGGAGCTGGCGGCCAGACTCGGCGGGCGGGGAATCATCACCGGCGGACGCGGCGGCGCATCCGGCGTGGGCGCCGGACTTTGGGCCAAAGTGCTTCCCACCAGGGCCAGGCCGGCCAGCAGAATAGTCAGGCGTCGAAAGGAGCGAAGGGAAGGTAGTACTCTCATGGGAAGCGAATCTCTCGAGAATAGTGCTGCGAAATAGAAAGGCGATGGGTAGCGGTGCTTCACTCGCCGCCTTGAACAACGAAGGTCTTGTCGAAGCCGGCGCCGCGCAGCTGGCTGCGCAGACTTGCCACTTCGCTCGGCCCGTCGACAGGGCCGACCTGGACGCGATAGAGCCCCGCCGCGCTATCGATGCGCACCGGGTGGTCGAGCGCGGATGCCAGCCGCGCCTCGAGGGCATCGGCGCTGGCCGCCGAGCCCAGGGCCGCCACCTGAAGGTAGACAGCGCCATCATCCGACGACGTCGCGACCGGTGCTGAGCGGCGGGCCCCGGCGGCGGCCGCCGGCGACGCAGATGGCGACACCGATGACGCAGCCGAGGGCGGCGATTCGGGCTGGTTTTCGGCCAGCCAGCGGCGCGGGTCGATGGCTTCAACGCGCACTCGCCCGGTGCCGGCATCAAGAATGCCCAGCCGCGCTGCCGCCGCGTAGGACAGATCGATCTCGCGCTCGCTGTGGAAGGGGCCGCGGTCGTTGACCCGCAGAATCACCGAGCGACCGTTGTCGCGATTGGTCACGCGCGCATAGCTTGGCAGCGGCAGCGAGCGGTGGGCCGCACTCATCTTGTACATGTCGTAGATCTCGCCGTTGGCGGTGGCGTAGCCGTGAAACTTCTTGCCGTACCAGGACGCCGTGCCGTCGCGACGGTAGCCGCTGGCATCGTCGAGCACCCGGTAGGTCTTGCCCCACACCCGGTAGCTAGGCCTGTTGCCGCCCCGTGAGCGGGGCTCGACCCGCGGTACGGCATCCGGCACCCGGCTGACGTCCGGCGGCTCCTGGGGATAGGCATCCGAACGCATGGCGTAGCGCTCGCCGCCGGCGCTCGGGTCGACCGCAGTTTCCTCCCGAGGGGCGTCACGCTGCGTGGCGCAGCCGGCCAGCAGCAGCGCGCTCAGCATGGCTCCCTGCAGGCGCTTCATGACGCGGCCTCTGTTTGCACTGCCTGTACAAAACCCGCCTCGCGCGCCGCGGCGATGGCCTCGGCAAGCTCGGTGACCGCCATAGCATACAGATAGCTGTGATTATAGCGGGTGATGACGTAGAAGTTGTCGCGCCCCAGCCGGTACTGGCTGGAGCCGTCGGCCAGCTCGAGCGCCAGCGGCACCACCCGGGTACCCGCATCGAGAGCGGCGGCGGCAGTGATACCCCGCTGCGCCAGGCTGCCCACGCTTGCGTAGGGCGCCTTTGCCTGGTTGAAGTCGACCCCCTCGGGAGGCTCAGCCGGCCCCCGGGCCTCATGATAGATGGGCGCGCCGGCCTGCCAGCGATGCTCGGCAAAATAGTTGCCGATACTGCCGATGGCGTCCTCCGGGTCGCTCCACAGATTGCGCTTGCCGTCGCCGTTGAAATCCACGGCATAGGCGCGATAGCTGGTCGGAATGAACTGCGGGTAGCCCATGGCGCCGGCATAGGAACCGACCAGTTCGTCGGGCGCCATCCGCTGCTCCCAGGCGATTTCCAGAAACGCCTTCAGCTCGCCGCGAAAAAAACTGCCCCGTCGCGGATGATGAAAGGCCAAGGTCGAGAGCGAGTCGAGCACCCGATGCCTGCCCTTGATCTGGCCGTAGCGGGTTTCAACGCCAAGAATGGCGGCAATGATTTCCGGCGGCACGCCGTAGACCCGCTCGGCCCGCTCGAAGGCCGGGCGGTGCGCTTCAATAAAGGCGGCGCCTTCGCGAATACGCTCCTCCCCCAGGAAGATATCGCGGTAGCTGTGCCACACCAGACGGTGCTCGGCAGCGCCGGTCATGGCATCGAGCACTTCCCGGCTGAAATCGGCGCGCTGCATGGCGGCGTTGAGCCACTCGCGCGACACGCCGGCCGCTGCCACCTCGTCGACCAGGGTCTTGACCTCGCCACGGGCGGGGTCGAAATCCACCGCCGGGGCCCGGCTCGAGACGAGCAGACCGCCCAGCAGGGCACCGATCAGCAGCGCCCTTGACCGCCCCTGTTGCAAGCCCATCATCGCTATCATCTGTCCTTCTCCAAGAAGCTGGCATGGCGGTGTCTGCGCCCGATATCCCGCCTGAGGCAGGCCCGGCATGAAACGTCCTAGCGCGGTAGCAGGCGACGCTGCGCATGAATGGCCATGAGAATACCGAAACCGGCCAGCAAGGTCACGCTGGAGGTGCCGCCGTAGCTGACCAGCGGCAGCGGCACCCCGACCACCGGTAGAATACCGCTGACCATGCCCACATTGACAAACACATAGATGAAAAATGTCAGCACGATGCTGCCTGCCAGCAGCCGACCGAAGGTTTCCTGGGCAGCGCCGGCCAGCCACAGGCCGCGGCACACGATCAGCAGATAAATGAGCAGAAACATCAGCATGCCCACCAGTCCGAACTCCTCGCCCAGCACGGCAACGATGAAGTCGGTGTGCCGCTCGGGGAGAAACTCCAGCTGCGACTGGGTTCCCTCGAGCCAGCCCTTGCCCCACAGGCCGCCGCTGCCGATCGCGGTGGTCGACTGGATGATGTTCCAGCCCGCGCCCAGCGGGTCCGTCTCGGGATCGAGAAAGGTCAGCACGCGGCGTTTCTGATAGTCAAGCATATTCATCCACAAAAGCGGCAGCGCCGCGGCGGCCAGCACCGCCAGCACGCCAATCACTCGCCACGACAGGCCCGCCAGCAGCACTACGAACAGCGCCGCCATCGCTACCAGCAGCGAGGTACCCAGATCGGGCTGGCGGGCGATCAGCAGCACAGGCGCGCCGATCAGCAGCGCACACACGGCGAGATCGCGCAGCCGTGGCGGCAGCGGACGGCGCCCCAGCCAGGCCGCCACCATCATCGGCACGGCCAGCTTCATCAGCTCAGAGGGCTGGAAGCGCATCACGCCCGGAATGACCAGCCAGCGCTGCGCCCCCATGCCCATGTCGCCCATGACCTCCACCGCCACCAGCATGGCCACGCCAAGCAGATAGGCAGCCAGCGCCCAGCGCTGAAAGGTGGTCGGCGAAAACTGGGCCAGCACCACCATGACCACCAGCGCTACGCCAAAACGCAGCGCCTGGCGGATGACGGCGTCCATGTCCTGCCCGCTGGCGCTGTACAGCACCACCAGGCCGGCGACCATCAGCACGATCAGCAGCAGCAGCAGCCAGGGGTCGAGATGGACTCTTTCCCACCAGCTGCGCCGGCGTGACAGGCTGCGCGGCGATATTCCCGGAGAAGCTTCCATCATGTCGTGCTGCCCGGCCGGGAGCCGGCCTCCGTTTGCAGGAGCCGGGGCGCTTCATCCGAGGCGCTCTCGATAGGCTCTCCGGCAGCGCGTTCGAGCAGCCAGAAGTCGGTCATGGCCCGGGCGAGACCCGCAGCGTGACTGCTGCCCCCGCCGGCGTTCTCGACGATCACCGACACGGCAATCCTGGGCTCCTCTACCGGGGCAAAGGCCACAAAGAGGGCATGATCGCGCAGCCGTTCACTAATCTGGGCGGCGTCGTATTTCTCGTCCTTGCCCAGAGAGAACACCTGGGCGGTGCCCGACTTTCCGGCCATGCGGTATTCAAGCCCGACGCCGGTGCGCCGCGCCGTGCCCTCGCGGCCGCTGATGACCTTTTCCATGCCGGAAAAGACCCGATCCCACCAGTTTTCATTGTCCAGCACGATGTCCGCCGGCGTCTCGGGCAGCGCCAGCGGCAGCGGGTCGTCGCCGACCTCAAGCGCCAGGCGCGGCTTGACCCAGCGGCCGCGATTGGCGAGCACCGCCGTGGCCGTGGCCAGCTGCAGCGGCGTGACCTGCAGATAGCCCTGGCCGATACCCACCGACAGCGTCTCGCCCGGGAACCAGGCCTGGTTGAAGCGCCCGCGCTTCCACTCCCGCGATGGCAGCAGCGCGCTTCCCGCACCGGCCACGTCCGCGGCGCTGCGCTGGCCAAAGCCAAACTGCGCCAGGCCGTCATGGATGCGGTCAATGCCGAGATCGTGGGCCAGCGAATAGAAGTAGGTGTTGTTGGAAACCGCCAGGGCGCGCTCCATATCGACGCGCCCGTGGCCCCAGCGCAGCCAGTTGCGATAGCGCCGGCTGTCATTGGGCAGCTGGTAATAGCCCGGATCATAGATGGTCTTGTCCGGCGTGATAACGCCCGCCATCAGGCCCGCGATCACCATGAACGGCTTGATGGTCGACCCCGCCGGATAGCTGCCGCGAATGGCGCGATTGAACAGCGGCAGGTCGATGTCCTGCTGCAGCGCCCGGTAATCGGCCAGGTTGATGCCGGTCACAAACTGGTTGGTATCGAAGCCGGGCACCGAGGCCAGCGCCAGAATCTGGCCGCTGCGCGGGTCGATGGCGACGATGGCTCCGCGCCGCCCGTCCAGCAGATCAAAGGCCAGCTGCTGCAGCGGCTTGTCGATCGACAGCCTCAGGTCTTTCCCCGAGACCGGGTTGGTGCGCTCCAGCTCGCGCAGCACCCGGCCCCGCGCGTTGGTTTCCACCTTGCGCAGGCCGGCCTGCCCGTGCAGCTCGTCTTCGTAAAACCGCTCGACGCCGGTCTTGCCGATGAAGTGGGTGCCGGCATAGTTGCCGCTGTCGAGCCGCTTCAGCTCCTCGGCGTTGATGCGTCCGACGTAGCCCAGCACATGGGACATGATCTCGGCATCGGGATAGTAGCGCAGCAGCTGCGCCTCGACCTCGACGCCGGGCAGACGATAGCGGTTGACCGCGAGCCGCGCTATCTGCGACTCGCTTAAGTCGCTCATCAACAGCGCCGGCTGGAAAGGTCGCTGGCGCTGGCGCGAGCGGCTGCGAAAAGCCTCCACCTCCGCGTCCGGCAGCTCGAGCAGATCCACCAGCAGCGCCAGGGTCTCGTCGAGATCATCGACCCGCTCGCGCACCAGCATCAGGTTATAGGTCGGGCGGTTTTCCGCCAGCAGCTCGCCGCTGCGGTCATAGATCAGCCCTCTGTTCGGCGGCAGCGGTTCGACGCGCACGCGATTCTTGTCGGAGCGGGTGCTGTAGACCTCGTGCTGGATCACCTGCAGATAGAACAGCCGCGCGCCAAGCAGGCCGGTGAGCACCACGACCAGCGCCACGGCCAAAAGCATTCGCACGCGAAAGACGCGAAGCTCGCGCTGGGGATCCTTGAGGGGGTCGCGTCGGGAACGCATGCTGCGAAAGAACCTCGGTCGCTCAGCGATGATAGGGATGGCCGACCATCAGCGTCCAGGCGCGATAGAGCTGCTCGGCCACAACGATCCGCACCAGCGGGTGGGGCAGGGTCAGCGGCGACAGCGACCAGCGCTGCTCTGCGCTGGCCGACAGGCTCGGCTCGAGGCCGTCGGGACCGCCAACCAGCAGCGCCACATCGCGCCCCTGCAGCCGCCAGCCGTCGGCCTCGCGAGCCAGCGCCTCGGTGCTCCACGGCTTGCCGTTGACCTCCAGCGCCACCAGGTGCTCGCTGCCCTTGAGCCGCGCTCGCACCCGCTCGCCCTCCAGGCGGATGGCGCGCCCGATATCGGCGCTGCGCCCTCTGGCACCGGGGGCAATCTCCTCCACCTCCAGGGCAAAGTCGCGCGGCAGGCGCTTGCGGTACTCCTCGACGCCCCGGGTCACCCAGTCGGGCATTCGCGTGCCCACGGCCAGCAGCCTGACTTTCATCAGCAAGCCTTCATGGCAGCACCTTTACGCACGGCGCTTCACGGCACGGCGCTTCACGAATGGAGGCGCTGTGCGTCGAGGCTTGCCCGGTCGTCGGTCGGCAAATCGGCCCACAGACGCTCGAGGTCGTAAAGTCTGCGGGTCTCGGGCATCATCAGATGCACCACCACATCGCCCAGATCGACCAGCACCCATTCATTGCCGCTTTCGCCCTCCACGCCCAGGGGCGGCACGCCGGCGTCCTTGGTCTTTTGAATCACCTGCTGGGAAAGCGCTGCAAGATGCCGGCTCGAGGTGCCGCTGGCGACGATCATCCATTCGGTAACGCTGGTCAGACGCGAGACATCCAGCAGCGCGATATCACGTGCCTTGAGGTCTTCCAGCGCATCCACCACCAGTGTCTTGAGTGCGTTGCTATGCATGCTCTTCGATTCAACCCTCTGCGTTAGGTAGTTGCCCTACATTGTACCGGCTCTGAGGCTTCGAAACAGCGCTCTTTCAACGCGACCATCATTCAGCTTCCGCCCCGTACAGCCCCAGCTCATGCAGTCGTCGCTCCACGGCGGCGGCCAGCAGGTAGCGCACGCTGCGCCCCTGGGCCAGCCGCCGGCGAACGTCGGTGGCTGAGATGGCCATGCGGGTGGGCAAGCGCAGATGCAGGAGACCGCCCGCCGGGCGCGCCATGAGCGCTTCGGGCGCGTCAACCTCGCGACCGGCAATCAGTTCGCCGAGCGCCTCGGGCAGCGGCGCCTCGTGGTCGGGCCGCTCCATCACCACCAGGTGGGCAAGCTCGAACAGCCGCCGGGCGTCGTGCCACTCGGCCAGCTTGAGAAAGGCATCGTGGCCCAGCGCCATGATCAGCCGCGCCCGGTCGCCATGTTCAGCGCGCAGCTCGGCCAGCGTATCGACGCTGTAGGACGGCCCCGAGCGGCGCAGCTCGCGCCCGTCGGCCACCAGCCCGGGCGTATCGCCGATGCCCAGCGCCAGCAGTTCGAGCCGATGCTCGCCGCTGACGCCGGGCGCCTCACGCAGCGGCGGCCTGGCGGCGGGAATCAGGTAAATGCGATCCAGCGACAGCGCCTCGTGCAGCTCAACCGCGCAGCGCAGGTGCCCCAGGTGCACCGGGTCAAAGGTGCCCCCGAACATGCCGATACGCGGCGCGGCAGCGCTGGCTGGCGTCACTGGCGAATCTGGCCGTCGCCGAGTACCACATACTTGCGCGTGGTCAGGCCTTCGAGGCCTACCGGCCCGCGCACGTGCAGCCGGTCGGTGGAAATGCCGATCTCGGCGCCCAGCCCGTACTCGAAGCCGTCGGCGAAGCGCGTCGAGGCGTTGACCATCACCGAGCTGGAATCGACCTCGGCCAGGAAGCGCCGCGCCAGCGTGTAGTTCTCGGTGACGATGGCTTCGGTATGGCCCGAGCTGTAGCGGCCGATGTGCTGCATGGCCGCCTCGATGCCGTCCACCACGCGAACCGCCAGCACCGGGGCCAGGTATTCGGCCTGCCAGTCCTCTTCGCTGGCCGCCTTGATATCCCCCAGCACCTGGCGGGTGCGCTCGCAGCCGCGCAGCTCCACCCCGTGTTCGGCGTAGGCCGCCGCCAGGCGCGGCAGCAGCGAAGCGGCCAGCGGCGCATCCACCAGCAGCGTTTCCATGGTGTTGCAGGTGCCGTAGCGCTGGGTCTTGGCGTTGACGGCAATGGCCAGCGCCTTGTCGAGGTCGGCGCTGGCGTCCAGATAGACGTGGCAGACGCCGTCCAGGTGCTTGATCACCGGCACCTTGGCTTCACGGCTGATGCGTTCGATCAGCGACTTGCCGCCGCGCGGGATGATCACGTCGACGTGCTGCGGCATGCCGATCAGGGCGCCAACGGCGGCGCGGTCGGTGGTCGCGACCACCTGCACCGCCGCCGCCGGCAGCCCCGCCTGCTCGAGCCCCCGGGCGATGCACTCGGCCAGCGCCGCGTTGGATTCCCGGGCCTCGGAGCCGCCCCTGAGAATACAGGCGTTGCCCGACTTGAGGCACAGGCTGGCGGCTTCGATGGTGACGTTGGGGCGCGATTCGTAGATGATGCCGATCACGCCCAGGGGCACGCGCATCTGGCCAATCTGAAGGCCGCTTGGCACGCGGCGCAGGCCGTCGATCGCGCCCACCGGGTCGGGCAGCGCCGCCACCTGGCCAAGCCCTGCGATCATGGCATCGATACGGGCATCGTCCAGCGCCAGGCGATCCAGCAGCGCCGCATCCAGGCCGCTGTCACGACCGCTGGCGAGGTCGCGAGCGTTGGCGGCAAGCAGGTCGGGCCGGGCGGCCTCCAGCGCCTCGGCCATGGCCAGCAGCGCCGCGTTCTTGGCGGCGCTATCGGCACTGCGCAGAGGCGTGGCGGCGGCCCGGGCCTGCTCGCCCAGGCGTTGCATATAGGCCTGAACATCGTCGATGGTAGTCGTGGAGTGGGAAGCGCGTGCGGTCATGCCGTACAGTGTCTCCTGCTGATAAGAGAGCCCCGGCCCGGGGCTCTGCCGGCGTCGGCCAGCCTGGAAAGCTGGCGCCACGTAGAGGAGCCATAGTAAGTCACCATGCAGAGCAAATACAAAGTCAGGCTGCTGCAGATCAACCTGCTGATCGCCGCCCTGTTGACCGCCTGGCAGGCCCTGTACGCACGACACGGCGTCGACGCCGTCATCCTGTGGCTGGCCACCCTGTGGCTGGGCGTTACCGCAAGCCAGGCGGCCGCGCCCTACCGCCGGCCGGTGACGCTGCCCTGGCAGCTGCTGCCGGGGCTGCTGCTGGCGGCCCTGCTGTGGACATCGCCGCAGCGCCACCTGGCCTGGCTGTGGGCCTGGGCGGTGCTGATCATGCTGCCTCAGCCGCGCTGGATGATACTGCTCAACGCGCTGCTGGCCACTGTTACCTGGGCCTCTCTGCTCGAGCTGATCGGCTTCGAGCAGTGGGCGCTGAGCGGTATCCTGCTGGCGCTGCTGATGCTGCTGGGCCTGTCCCGCTCCCAGGAGCTGCGGACGCTCAAGCGCGGCATTCGCTACCGGGCGCGCCTGCTGCCGACGCTGCCGCTATGGCCCGCCGCACAGCTCCACCGCGACCTCGAGCAGGAGCGGCGGCGAATCAATGAGGAGCGCTCCCACGGCGAACTGATGTTGATACGCGCGCGCCGCTTCGGCAGCTGGGGCCTGGCCGGAAACCTCTGCCGCCAGCTGCGGCCTTTCGAACGCTGCTACCGCCTTGATCGGCTCACCCTTGGCCTGATTTTGATCAGCCCCGACGCGCAGAGCGCCGCGCTGCGGCGCCAGGCAGTGCTGCGCCAGCTGCCCGAACGGCTGGCCGTTCGCGTCGTGGCACTGGATCGGCTTGGCTCGCTGGATGACGAATGCAGGCGGCTGAAGCAAGCAAGCCGCGCGACCGACGGCAGCGAGGTCCACGCCCATGGCTGATCGCCACTCCCCTGCGTCGCGTCTGTTTCCCCTGATGCTTGTCATCACCGCTGCGCTGCTGGCGGGCCAGGCTCTGTGGTTCTATCTGATGGGCGAGTACGCTCGCATTCTACTGCCCAGCGTCCTGTCTCCGGTGCTGCTGGTGGCCGCGCTGATGGCCCTGGCTCGCCATCATCCGTCGCGTCTGGCGCCTTATCTGGCGCTTGCCTGCGGCTACCTGCTGATCGCGGTGGAACTGCCGCGCCAGGCGGGGGTGCCGCTGCTGTGGATCGGCCTGCCGCCGGTGCTGGCAGCGCTGCTGCTGCCCCTTGGGCCAGCCATTCTGCTCAACCTGGTCCTGACGCCGATCTGGCTTGCCCTGCTGGGCGACGACCTGCTGAGCCGCCACTCGCTGGCGGGCTATCTGACGCTGGTGACGCTGGCCGCGCTGGTTCCCTGGGAGCACCTGCGCCAGCGGGCCCTGCTGCGCGCTACCGACCCCCGCGATGACGAGTGCCCGGCCCTTACCCGGGACAGCCTGCTGGAGCAGCTCAGCGGCGAGCTGGAGCGCGCCCGCCTGCTGGATACCCCGCTGGCGGTGCTGATGCTGCATCTGCCCCAGTTCGACATGATCGACGAGCAGTTCGGGACATCGGCGCGGCGCACCATGCTGGAGACCCTGACCCGCGGCGTCCACGCCCATCGGCGCGAACACGACGTGCTGGGCCGCGTGGATGAATCCAGTTTCTGGCTGCTGCTGCCCAACACCAGCGAGAGCGCGGCACTGCTGCTGCGCCAGCAGCTCAATCAGTCGCTGTCCCAGGTCATGCTGATCGAGACCGGCCCGCTGCAGGCAAGAACCCGCCTGGGCCTGCCGCGCCCGAGCGAGACGGCTGACGAATTTCGCCAGCGCCTCGAGAACGCAACCCGGTCGCTGGCCCATGGCTGACCCGCACGCTGCGACGCAGCGCCGGCAGCCGCGCCCGCCTGTGCTGATTGCCATCCCGCCCCTGCCGGAGTTAAAGACAGCGTGAATCCAGTCGACCTCCTCTATGAATGGGCACCCTCGCCGATGCTGCTGCTGCTGGCCGTTGCCGCCATCTCACTGGTGGAGTCGCTGGCGCTGATCGGCTTTTTGGTGCCCGGCGTGGTGCTGATCACCGCCGCCGCCTCGCTGGCGGGCCACCAGGAGCTGGCGCTGACGCCGCTGCTGGCGGCAGCCTTCGCCGGGGCGGTTATCGGCGACGGCCTCAGCTTCTGGCTGGGCTACTCCCAGCGCGACACCGTCGCCTCCCGCTGGCCGCTGAACCGCTATCCGCAGTGGCTGCAGCAGGGGCAGGACTTCTTCGCCCGCTACGGCACGCTGTCCGTTCTGATCGGCCGCTTCGTGGGGCCGGTACGCCCCATCATTCCGCTGGTGGGCGGCATGATGCGCATGTCGCCGCGCACCTTCGCCCTCGCCAACCTGGCCTCGGCCCTGCTGTGGGCGCCGGCCTACGTGCTGCCCGGCTATCTGCTTGGCCACGCCTGGCAAAACCTGCCGATTCTTTCACCCCGGCTGCGCGCCTGGCTGGCCGGCCTTGGCCTGCTTATCGTGGCGCTGGCCGTGGTGTTTTCCTGGCTGCGCCTGCAGCTGCAGCGGGGCGGCAGGATCTACCATGGGCTGACAGCCCTGGCGCGGCGCAATCGTCTCGTGCGGGCGCTGTGGCTAAGGCTGATTCACCCCCGTCGCGGCGAGCCGCCGCTGGCCAGCTGGCTGCTGCTGCTGGCCTCGCTGGCGGCACTCTCCGGCTGGTCGATCGCGGTCATCCACGCCAGGGGGCCGCTGGCCATGGATGTGCGGCTCAATCAGCTGGTCCACGAGTTCGTCGAGCCCGGCCAGATGGTCATCGCCAACTTTCTGGACCGCATCGGCGACGCCTACGGCATCATCGCCCTGGTCCTGCCCTGGGGCCTGTGGATGCTGTGGCGCCGGCGGCTGGACATGCTGGCCCACTGGGCCGGCGCGCTGATCGGCATCGCGGCGCTCAACGTCTTCGGCAAGCTCACCGTCGGCCGCACCCGCCCCTGGGCCCCGGACCATCTGAGCCACTCCTTCTCCTACCCCAGCGCCCACGCCTCCACCGCCGTGCTGGTGCTGGGCCTGCTGGCCGCCTTTACTGCCCGCCAGCTGCCCCTGGCCCAGCGCTTCTGGGTCTACTGGGCGGCAATTCTGGCGGGTACCGTGATGGCGCTGTCGCGGGTGCTGCTCGGCGTGCACTGGCTCAGCGACATCATCGGCGGCGCCCTGCTGGGGCTGATCGTCAGCGCCTTGACGCAGCTTTCCTGGCAGCGCATCCCGCGACTCGCGCTTGTCGACATGCCCTGGAAACGCCTGCTGCTCGCCTCAGCGCTAATGGTCTGCGCGCGCCTGCTATGGCTGGGCACGACATGACAGGCCATGAACCGTACAGGGCAACTCCATCTAGCAATATGGCGCGGGGCTGATCCGGCAACAGTTCGCCGAGGGGGCGCTGTGAACCCGTCCCTGGGCGCTACCTACGCCCTGCTGCGCTCTCGCTTCCTGCTTCGCTTGCAGGACCGGGGTTGGCCCTCCATGGCCAACCCGTTCGGCGGAGTCCGCCTCACCCATGGCGTAGAACCCCCTCTTCGAACTGTTCCCGGCGCCCCTTGGGCCAACTGCGATAGCCCTGATGAGCCGTACCGCGCTGGCGGACGCGTACAAAGCTTGCAACAATGGCTGCCTGGCTGAAACGGCGCCTTCGCTGCCCCTTGACGCTGCTGAAAAAGCCTTCCCGCTGTCGGATACCACCACCATGCGCCTGATCATTGCCGAAAAACCCAGCCTCGCCCGGGCGATCGCCGCGGGCCTGCCGGGCCGCGCCGTGCGCCAGGACGGCGCGCTGAGCGTCGGCGACGACGTGGTGACCTGGTGCCTCGGGCATCTGCTCGAGCAGGCCACGCCGGAAACCTACGACCCGCAGGACAAGCAGTGGCGGCTCGAGCGCCTGCCGATTGTGCCGGCGCAGTGGAAGCTGCTGCCGCGCCCCAAGGCCCGCGCGCAGCTTTCGGTGATCCGCCGGCTGCTCAAGCAGGCAACGAGCGTGGTGCACGCCGGCGATCCGGACCGCGAGGGCCAGCTGCTGGTGCAGGAGGTTATCGAGCAGCTGGGCTGGAAGGGTCCCGTCCAGCGACTGCTGATCAGCGACCTCAACGCCCCCGCGGTGCGCCGCGCCCTGGGGCGACTTGAAGACAATCAGCGCTACGCGCCGCTCTACCGAGCCGCCCAGGCCCGCGCCCGGGCCGACTGGCTGTACGGCATCAACCTGACCCGCGCCTGGACGCTGATCGGCCAGCAGGCGGGCAGTCGCGGCGTGCTCTCCGTAGGCCGTGTGCAGACGCCGGTGCTGGGCCTGGTGGTGCGCCGCGACGCCGAGATACGCGACTTCACGCCGCGGCCCTTTTACGCGCTGTGGGCCGACCTGAGCGTGGCCCACGGCCGGCTGCGCGCCTGGTGGGTACCCGGCGAGACGCACCCGCTGGATGACAAGGGCCGCCTGCTGGCGCGCGCGCCCGCCGAGGCGCTGGCCGCCCGCCTGCCGGGGGCCGAAGGGCAGCTGACCCGGCTGGAGAGCCAGGACAAGCGCCAGGCCGCGCCGCTGCCCTACTCGCTGTCGGCACTGCAGGTCGACGCCGCGCGCCGCCACGGCCTCTCGGCCAAGGCGGTGCTGGATATCTGCCAGCGGCTCTACGAGCGCCACCAGCTGATCACCTACCCGCGCTCCGACTGCCGCTACCTGCCCGAGGAGCATTTCAAGGTCGCCCAGCGCACCCTGGCCGGCGCCTGCCGCCTCGACGCCACCCTGCAAGGCTGGCTTGACGGCGCGGATTTTTCGCGCCGCTCCAGGGCCTGGAACGATAAAAAAGTCGGCGCGCACCACGCGCTGTCGCCCACCGGCAAGCCGGCCGACCTGACGCGCCTCAGCACTCAGGAAGCCGACGTCTTTCGGCTGATCGCCCGCAACGTGCTGGCCCAGTTCTACCCGCCGCTGGCCACCCGGGAAGTGAAGGCCGAGTTCACCCTTCTCGGCGAGACGTTCCGCGCCCGCGGTCAGGAGATCCTCGAGCCCGGCTGGAAGCCGCTGTTCACCACCCGCGACGCCGCGCCACCGCTGCCCCAGCTGACGCGCGGCGAGCCCTGCCGGGTGCGGGAGTGCGGCGTCGAGGAGCGCGAGACCCAGCCGCCGGAGCACTTCAGCGACGCCAGCCTGATCAAGGCCATGATGAACATCGCCCGCTACGTGAACGACCCGGCCATACGCCAAACGCTTCGCGAGTCCGCCGGCCTGGGCACCGAAGCGACCCGCGCCGGCATCATCGAGACGCTGCTCGAGCGCGGCTATCTGGCCCGCGTCGGCAAGGCGCTGCGCGCCACGCGCCTGGGCGACGCCCTGATTGCCTCGCTGCCCGAGGCCGCCGCGCGACCCGAGCGCACCGCGCTGTGGGAGCAGCGCCTCGCCGCCCT